>NZ_JAUBTB010000050.1:0-57498 GCF_036704965.1 Microcoleus sp. F10-B2
GGCACAAATTATTATACCTTAAAAAAACCTCAAATGATTGCTATGCAATCATTTGAGGTTTTGGCAATTCTGAATTTATTTGAAATGAAATCTGCTTGAATATCTGCGGAATGTGGGTTTCATCGTTACCTCCAAAATTCGATCTGAGATCGTCGCCTTCATTTAGTAGTCGTTCGGCGAGGCTGCAAATCGACAGCGGGGCAAAAAATTTTTTCACCCTAACTCGCGAAGGCGTTTTTCGAGAAAACGACGCTCTGGTTCCTGTTTCACGATCGCCAGCGCCTTTTGGTAGGATTCTCTGGCATCAGCCGTTCTGCCCAGCCGCCGACACAAATCGGCTCGCGCGGAGTGTGCCAGATGGTAGTCTGCCAAATCGCCGCACGCTAATATTTCGTCGATCGATTGCAGTCCCGCTAAGGGGCCATCCCGCATGGCCACTGCCACCGCCCGATTTAAGGCAACAACGGGGGACGGCTCTAATTGCACGAGCAGGTCGTATAAGCCCACAATCTGCGCCCAGTCCGTTGCAGCAGCACTCTGGGCCTCTGAATGCACGGCTGATATCGCAGCCTGAAGCGTGTACGAACCAAACCGTCCTGATGATAGCGATTGCTGCACGAGTAACCTGCCTTCAAAAATTTGTGCTTGATTCCAGAGCGATCGATCTTGGTCTTCTAGAAGGATGAGGTCGCCGGTGGAGGAAGTGCGTGCGGTGCGTCGCGATTGTTGCAGCAGCATCAGCGCCAGGAGTCCAATTACTTCGGAGTCTGGCAACAGTTCCATTACCAGCCGTCCCAAACGGATCGCTTCGTCAGCGAGATCGGCCCGCGTCAGCGAGCTGCCAGATGAGGCCGCGTACCCTTCGTTAAACACCAGGTAGATCGTTTGAAGCACGGTGTCCAATCGATCGGGCAAATCGGTTTTCGACGGCACTTGATAAGGGATGCGTGCGGATCGGATCTTCGCCTTGGCCCGCACGATCCGCTGCGCCAAGGTGGGGGGAGCAATCAGGAAGGCGCTGGCAATTTCCTCGGTACTGAGTCCGCAGACTTCCCGCAGCGTCAACGCCACCTGAGCTTCTGGCGACAGGGCCGGATGACAGCAAGTGAAAATCAAGCGCAGGCGATCGTCCTCAAGGTCCTCGTCATCCTCGATCGTGGTGTCACTCGGATCGAGTTGTTGAGCGAGTTCTGCCAAGTGCGTATCAAAGCGGGCGCGACGGCGGATGGTGTCAATCCCTTTAAAGCGACCCACTGAAACAAGCCACGATCGCGGGTTAGCGGGGATGCCGTCACGCGGCCATTGCGCTACAGCCACAGCGAAGGCTTCGTGCATCGCCTCTTGGGCGTGATCGAAGTCACCGAGCAAGCGGATCAGGGTGGCTAAAACGCGGCGCGACTCGGATCGGTACACAACTTCCACCTGCTGACGGATTTGATTGGCTGCTGTCTCATTCATAAAGCGTTCACAAAACAAACATATATAGCGGTTCTCGGAAAAATGAGGTATTCACCAATTAATTAACAATTCCCCAATCCCCCAATCTAAAATCTAAAATCTAAAATCTAAAATCTAAACTTGTACCTCATCTATCTGAGAAAGGCTATATTATCGGCCGTGCCGCAGAGTACGATGCTCCCATTGCGCCCGTGCAATCCGCCAATGGACCTCGCTCCAACCGCGATCGGACATCCATGATGACCCTGGGCGGGTAGCAACCACCTCTGCTCCTATCCACTCGGCCAAGCGAGCGATCCGGGTATTTGCACTCACCGTAGACCCGGAGATCGCCTTCAGATCGAGTTCCGCGAACCCAAAGTCCAGCAGCGCCAGCCCCACCTCGATCGCGTAGGCATATCGCCCCCAATAGGCTGGTGCTAGTTCCAGACCAAATTCCATCTCGCCAGGTTCAGACAATCTTCCCCGCAGTCCACAGCAACCGACAAGCGCGTAAGGTTCATGTCGTTGTACGATCGCCAGTTGGTAATTGAGTCGAGGGCGATCGTCAGCCCATGCCTGAAACATCTCGAATAGACGTGCGGCATGGTCGGGACTAGACCGATCGGGTTCGTAAAATATCTGGTTGCGCGGATCGGCTTGATACTCCAAGAATGGCGATCGATCGGCATCTACAAAGTCACGCAGCAGAAATCTTTTGGTTACAATCTTTATCATAACTTACAACTCTTTAACTATGGGCAATTAAACAAACATCATATTCTGCCAAATCTTAATAGTTTTGTCACTGCTGCCGCTAGCCAAAAACTCTCCTTCCGGGCTAAAACTAACCGAATAAACCGAGTTAGTATGACCAGCAATATTACAAATTTCTTGACCGTCTTTCACTCGCCAAATCTTGATAGTTTGATTGCTGCTGCTAGCCAGAATCTCGCCATCGGGACTAAAAGCAATAGAATCAACATACCAAGAATGTCCTGCGATCGTTAAAACTTCTTGCCAATCTTTGACCCACCAAATTTTAATAGTATTGTCATGGCTGCCGCTAGCCAAAAACTCTCCATTTGGACTAAAAGCTATGCAGCGAACCGAGTCTGTATGACCTGTAATGGTGCGAATTAGCTTCCCATCTTTAACTCGCCAAATTTTGACTGTTCTGTCCCAACTGCAGCTAGCAATAGTTTCTCCATCAGGGCTAAAAGCGACAAAATAAACTAAATTGATGTGACCCGCAAGCGTGCGAATTTCTTGCCCGTCTTTGACTCGCCAAATCTTGATAGTTCTGTCCCAACTGCTGCTAGCAATAATTTCGCCATCGGGACTGAAAGCTGCGCCGTAAACTGAGTTGCTGTGACCGATCAGGGTGCGGATTTCTTGTCCATCTTTCATCCGCCAAAGTTTGACAGTTTTGTCGTGGCTGCTGCTGGCTAGCATCTGTCCGTCCGGGCTGAAAGCTACTGTATAAACCGAGTTAGCGTGTCCTGTAAGGGTGACAATTTCTTGCCCGTCTTCCACTCCCCACAACTTGATTGTTTTGTCATCGCTGCCGCTGGCTACAACTTCTCCGTTGGGGCTGAAAGCAACAGAGTAAATTAAGTTTTTGTGACCTGTGAGGGTGTGAAAACATTGCCAGTTATAGGTTTGCTGTTGGGGCAGGGCGGGAGTTTTTCCTGGTGTAACTAACTTGGAATTGGTTTCAGGAATTGCTAGATCGATCGCAACTTGGGGATTGATTTCTTTTAATACTTCAACAGCCGTTTGATAGCGGCGGTTGGTAGCATTTTCAATCATTTTGTCTAAAATTTTACCGAGTTGTTCACTCACCGGGTTGTTTGCCAAATACTGCCGCCAGATCCAGGCATCTTCACCAGGGTCGAAGAGGTCAAAAGGGGAAACTTGAGTTAGCAAATACAAACAAGTTACGCCTAAACTGTACAAATCGCTGGCAAAAAATGCTTTGCCTCGAGCTTGTTCGGGGGCGATATATTCGGGGCTGCCGATGCTGGTTCCTGTTTTGAGTAATGCTGTACCTGTGGCAATTTTTGCGGCGCCAAAGTCTACTAAAACTAATTGTTTGTCGGCGCGGCGGATGATGTTTCCGGGTTTGATGTCTCGGTGAATAACGTTGTGAGAATGGATGAAGTGAAGGACGGGTAATAAGCTATTGAGTAAGTCTTGAATTTGATTTTCTGTAAATGTGCCTTCTGTTTCTACAATTTGTGCTAAATTTTGCCCGTCGATAAATTCTTGGACTACATATTGTCTGCTGTCTTGGATGGAATAGGCTAAGAGTTCGGGAATTTGAGGGTGTTTGCCCAATTCGTCTAATCGCATTGCTTCTTGTTCAAAAAGTTCGGCTGCTTTTTTGCTGTTGCGATTGCTTGCTGATGGGATGAGTTGGGTTTCTGGGGGTAAAAATTGTTTGATGACGCAGCGGGGTTTTGAGGGTTTGTCTTCGTCAACGGCGAGGAATGTTCTACCAAAACCGCCTTGTCCGATCGCCTTTATAGCCCGGTAGCGATCGCGCAGCAGCAGTTTCGACCGGCAATTTTTGCATAATTTGACTGCGGGGGGATTTTGTGGTTTGGAACAGTTAGGATTTAGACAGTAACTCATTCGATTTTAGATTTTAGATTTTGGATTTTAGATTTTAACTTTTTGAATATTTCCACAGCGCAGTAAATATTATACCTCTTGCACAAGTCACACTCCCATCGACTTGTAGGGTGCGTCAGACGAATTTCTAGGATGATTATCTAGGATGTAGGTTCTGACGCACCTTATACCATTTCTCTAAAATCGTGCAACACTCTTCGACCCCCCCTAGCCCCCCCTTGCTAAGGGGGGGAACAAGAATACTGTTGCATTCTTTTTTAAAATTGGTATTACTATATATGCCCGTTGCGTCAGTTCTGTTTTATAAATTCCACATGACGGGGTTATCGTCTAAACGATCGGTGACAGTTCGCCCGATCGCGTCAATTTCTTTTAATTCCTCTTCACTCAATTTTACCTCAGCAGCTTTAGCATTTTCGGTGGCTTGTTTCCCGTCGCGCGCGCCGACAATTGCATTTGTTTGTGGCTGGGAAATCAACCAAGCTAAAGCTAAGTTGCCCAAGCTTGTCTGGTGGCGATCGGCAATTGGCCTGAGTTGATTTAATGCTGTTTGCACTCGGTCGTAATTTTCTTTGAGGAACAGCTTATTTTTGGCGCGGTGGTCGCCTTCTTCAAACTTGTGTTCTGGCCCGAATTTACCTGTCAATATTCCTTGAGCTAGAGATGAATAGGCAAGGATGGAGATATGATTGTCCACACAATAGGACATAGCATCTTTTTCTACCCAGCGCCAAAACAGAGAATAAGGCGGTTGGAGGCTGTCGATGCGTCCGTATTGGGCGGCTTCTTCTATTTGGGCGCGGGAGAAGTTGGAAACGCCGATCGCCCGAATTTTTCCCTGTTCTTTTAACTTGTTCAGGGCGTCCATTGTGTCTGCAATTGGCACTAACTCGGAATTCCAACTGCCAGCGGGCCAGTGGATTTGATAAAGGTCGATATAATCGGTGTTGAGGTTTTTTAGCGATCGATCGCAGGCTTCGATTACCAACTCGGGTTTCAGGTGGTTGGCGAAAACTTTGCTAGCATAAACTACTTGCGATCGTACATCTGAAAGTGCTTGAGCGATGATTTGTTCGGAATGCCCTTCTCCGTACTCCTCAGCAGTATCAAAAGTGGTAATGCCTGCCTCAAAAGCAGCCCGCATTGCTTTGACAGTTTGGGCATCTTCAATTCCCACCCACATTTGCTTCCCAGCTTGCCAACTCCCCATAATTATCGGGGTTATCTGAATTTCCGATGTCCCCAATCGTCGCTTTTCCATACCCTAAGTCCTAATTTAGATTTTCACTATTCACCCTCAAGCTCTATCATTTTAACAGGAAAGATTTGCTGTACTTGCTGGAAAGTAACGATTTTGTTACTATTTTTAAAACACAACTAATTTTTTATGAAATCAACTACTCGGGCGCTGAAAGAATGGAATGTGGCAGTTAATGCTTTGGAACGAGGCAAAACGATTATGCTGTTGCGGAAAGGGGGGATTCGGGAGCAAGCCGGACAGTTTAATGTTGGTGAAAAACAGGTTTTATTATATCCAACTTTTGAACACCAACAGCCGGATTTATTAAAACCGGAGTTTGCAGATCGAGTAAAAACTGTCGAATCTGGCTGGCATCCTGAATTTATTAAAATTGGCAGTTGGGCGGAGATTACCGATGTTTTTTTGGTAGCTTGGGAACCAGCCATTACTGCGCTGTTTCCTTACCATATTTGGAATGAAAAATTTGTCAGCGACCGCCTGAAATGGAAACAAAATCAGCCAATTTATATTTTATTGCTGCGGGTTTATCGCCTTGCAGAAACCTGCGAAATTCCGTACATTCCTGAATACGGCGGTTGCCGTTCTTGGATCGATTTAGCAGATCCAATTTTGCTGGAGGAAACCAAAGCTGTTTTGAGCGATCGAGAGTACATTGAACGCTCAAATCAAATCCGCAATCTGATAGCTAATCCTGCGAATGATTCTGGTTTGCAGAGAGTGACAACGCTGACAGATGGCAGTCAGGATTTTAGTCCTCATGAATAGTTTTTAATGTACTTTTCGAGAGGCGGGCTTCTACCAAACCCAGCCCAAAATCCGCAGCTAATGCCATCAAAGCTGCCGGAATTGCCCCAGCTAAAAGTAACTGATTGTTGACTGTAGCAACGCCGCGAAAAATAAACACCCCCAAGCCGCCAGCACCAATTGCCGCGGCAATTGTTGCCAGTCCGATCGCAATTACTGTGGCCACTCGCACGCCCGCCAGAATCACGCCCAGTGCCAGGGGAATTTCCACTTGCCATAACAGTTGCATATCAGTCATTCCCATGCCTCTTCCGGCTTCCGCAATCGCCGGATCGACGCCGACAATACCGGTATAAGTATTGCGGATAATAGGCAGTAAAGAATACAGAGTGAGGGCGATAATTGCCGTGCTATCGCCTATTCCACCCACTACCGGCACCGGGATTAGCAAGCCAAATAAAGCTAAACTGGGAATTGTTTGCATAATATTAGCAAATCCCAAAATGGGCTTTTTCAATTTTGGTTTTCTCGTGACTAAAAGCCCGAGGGGAATCCCCAGACTAATAGCGATAAAAATTGCAACAGTTACTAAATATAAGTGCTCGGTCGCGCGCTGAACTATCTCCGCACCATACCGATTGATAAATTGCATCATGTGGAAATTAGTAATTAGGAATTGACAAGGGTAAATTTTGCTATAATCGAATATCTCGTAGGAGTCGGTTCACCAATATCTTTAATTTCCCGCCATCCGCTTCAAAAACCCGCCCCGCCCATACCCATAAACGAAGGATGCGATCGCACATCATATTATTACCCGGGACCGGGTAATTGCAAACATTCAAGAAATGCGCGAGCTTCTGGATGCTGAGATTTCATAAAATCAGCGGGCGATGACAATTCAACCAGCCGTCCGTCTTGCATCAAACCTATTCTAGAAGCTAACAAAAAAGCTTCTTGAATGCCGTGAGTCACAAAAATCACTGTTTTACCCAGTTGCTGCTGCAATTGAGCGAATTCCCGCTGCAATTCCAGGCGAGTAATGGGGTCTAAAGCACCAAACGGTTCGTCCATTAACAGCATCGGAGGGTCAGCCGCCAGTGCTCTGGCGACGCCTACCCGCTGCCGCTGTCCGCCGGATAACTGATGGGGATAGCGTTTGGCGAAGTGCTGGGGGTCGAGGTTGACTAATTCTAAAAGTTTGCGGACGCGAGATTGAATGCGATCGCCCTCCCAACCTTCTAATTTTGGCACTAAACCGACGTTTTGCTCGACGGTAAAATGGGGAAATAAACCGATTTCTTGAATCACATAACCAATTTTTCGGCGCAGTTGAATTGGGTTCCACTGAGTTGTCGGTTTTCCCATGACAAGAACTTCGCCGCTGCTTGGCGTCAGTAAATTGTTAATCAATTTCATGGTAGTAGTTTTGCCACTCCCGCTGCGTCCCAGCAATACTAAAACTTCTCCTTGCAGCACTTTGAAAGTGAGTTTGTCTACTAAGTGCCTGCGGTTGAGGCGATATGTCACGTCGAGACATTCGACAGCAACTTCATTATTTAGAGGCATGATGAGTTTCGGTAATTTGGGTTTTTAGCAACTTAAAATCGACGACCCTCGGAAAACAATTCCCAATCTAAAATCTAAAATCTAAAATCGACTTGATTTTGCCATTCTAGTAACAATGCTCGACATTGGAGGCAAGTTAATTTTTTGAGCAAGTCGCGAATTCCGTCTGGGGTGACAGGATATGCAGCACCGATAAGTTCAGGGTTTACTGTTGGTGTAGGGTGCAATTCTGCAACAAAACCGTAAAGTTTTTGATTGGAGAAGGAACTGTTTATTGCCCAGCCGGTGGTGTTGATCGGTTGGATGCGGGCGATCGCACTTTCTGTCACGCCTAGTTCTTTCTTGAGTATAGCTGGAACTTCCGCTGCTGGCGTGGCTTCGGCTTCTACGCGACCGCCGGGAAAATCCAGGGTTGCGGATGCCACGCCCGGGCGATACATCGGTGAGGGAAACAAAAATTTTTCAGCTTGAATTGTCAAGATTACAACTGAATCTGCTCTTTCTACTCGCCAATATTCTACTGTTTTTCCTTCGGTTGTTTCGAGATGTTCGGCGATTAGTTTTACCCAATGAGAGTTGATTTCTACAAAGCGGTCTAGAGTTTTCCACTGGGATTTGGCAGTTTGGTTCATGTGGGAATTTTTGAAATAAATCAGATGTTGTTTGCTATGGTAGTCGATCGTTGCCGAACCCAACAATAAAATATCGACCTTTTCAGCTTTGAACCCGTTTTTTGCTCTCGATTGTAAATTTTTGCTACAAGGCTACACATTTGCCTGGTAAATTCCGTAGCATAGACTACATAATAGATTTTTTCTGCGCCTTCGCTCTGGGTTGTTGCAACCCCGCCCTGGTGCAGACTCTTAGCTCAAAAGGAGTTGTTATGAAACTGCAAACAGATATTCGTACTTGGCAATCCCAACCAACGTCAGGAAGCGTCGCCACTGCCCGCGACTGGGAAAAATTTGGCTGCGCCGTACCTGCACCCAAATTGGCTCCTTCTATGTGGGTTAAGTTGTTCAATCCGCCAACCGCATTCAGTTTTGACGAAGCGTGGCTGTTGTGTGAATGTTCAGAGGAAAAGTGGCTGGCTTGGATTCCTGATTATGGTGAAATTTTGCTGAGTACACATGAATTTTGCGCTACTTAATCGGGAATGACGCATACAAACTTTCATAAACCAGGTGTTAAAATCCATATCCCTCGGGTTCCACGGGCTTTTTTGGAAACAAGCTGGTTTCTGCGTAATTATCTTGTTTGCAGTGAGGAATGCAAGTCCTCAAACTTCGATCAGGACTTGCATTCCTCACTACAAACCTCTTATATGATGTTGTTCCAGCCAATATCATATAAGTCCTAATAGATATTAATAGAAATTTCGCCACCAAAAAGAGCAATAGAAAACCTATTGCTCTTTTTGTTCAAAAACACTCTCTAGTTTTTATCTTTAGATAGCGGAAGTTATATCAAGTGACCTCGATTGACCCCAATATCGCCGCCGTGACGGGTTTACTGTATTGATGCTTGGATTGGAGATATTGGCGAACCCGCCCTTACAACAATTACGGTCAATTTAGCCACCATGATATTGCTGGTTTATTTGCAAACTGCACGGTTATTTGCGTTTCTGACAATCGTGCCTGCTCTGCCATTAATCCGAACCGGGTTTCCGGTACTTTTACGGATCAAGAGCGGTTGTTTTGCCAGACATTCTCTGATTGATTGTGACCAGGCGGTGAGAGCTGCGGTGTATTCTGAACGAGTCGATGGGGCGCGAAACTGATCGGTAATTAGGTAATCTGTGGTGATGCTAGTGTCAGTAGCAACATTGGTAATAATTGGAAAGTCAAATGCTTTGGGCAAGGTTCTGTCAGCTCTTTTGCCCGGTACCAACTGGTATTTCATCGAGCCACCCTTGTAGTCAATCTCTGCTTGAGGGCTTGTGGGAGGGCTGGTTTGAGCGAAGGCTGGAACAGGCAGGCTTGCTACCAAAACGGTGCAAAAACTCCAAAAAAATTTCGATTTCATCTGATTCATCTCCTCAACTTTATGACGATTAGCACTAATTAGGTATGCTCCAAAAAACTAGCTTTTATTGAAAAAGCGCCTGATGATATTCAGCTTTTGAGTTTGAGTTTAACCTACCTAATTTATTACCAAACATTCTCAAAAATGTTAAAACTGGTTGACCTGACAAACTGTAGAAAAGTTTCAGTTGAGTTAAACATTTACACATCTGAAGTTGTTACAGCATTTGGGAGTCGGTTTTACCAGAATAATTCATTTTCGATCGATGTCATTGGAACTTTATCAAATTTTGTCTCAGATATCAAGTTTTGCCGATCGCGTATCACGTTTTAACACTGGGAAAGCGGCTCGATCGAGGTTTGAGTGTGGCGCGCTATACCAGGGCGAGAAAGATGCTACAGTGCATCGATGGCCGTTTGAGTATTTTCAGGCGACAATAGACACAGAAGGGGCTTGAAAATAGGTGATTTTAGTGGAAGATAGTAAATTTATCGACGTATCGGACATTATGGGTGTTCCCGCAGCTCCGGCGGGTTACAAATCCGGCTTTGTGGGTATAGTCGGACGCCCGAATGTCGGAAAATCAACGCTGATGAATCAGTTGGTGGGGCAGAAAATTGCTATTACTTCGCCGGTGTCTCAGACGACTCGCAACAGGCTGCGGGGCATCCTGACGACACCTGAAGCACAAATTATTTTTGTAGATACTCCCGGAATTCACAAGCCGCACCACCAATTGGGCAAGGTTTTGGTGCAGAATGCCCGCACAGCGATTCAGTCGGTGGATGTGGTGCTGTTTGTGGTGGATGGTTCCGTGGAATCGGGAGGGGGCGATCGATATATTGTCGAAATTCTCAGCAATTGCAAAGTTCCGGTGATTTTGGGGATGAATAAGTTGGACGAACAACCGGAGGATTCCGTGTTGATCGATCGAACTTACGAGCAAATTGTCAATCCTGAGTGGCCGGTGGTGAAATTTTCCGCTCTCACGGGCGAGGGTGTCGAGCCGCTGCAACAATTGTTAATCGAACATTTGGAGGTTGGGCCTTATTATTATCCGCCCGATTTGGTGACTGACCAGCCGGAACGCTTTATTATGGGCGAATTGATTCGGGAACAGATTTTGCTGCTGACGCGGGAAGAAGTGCCGCATTCTGTAGCAATTGCGATCGATATAGTTCAAGAAGAAGCAAAAATTACCCGCATTCTAGCGACAATTCACGTCGAACGAGATTCCCAAAAAGGCATTTTAATCGGTAAAAGCGGCAGTATGCTCAAGTCGATCGGCAGTGCGGCCCGGGAACAGATTCAAAAGTTAATTGAAGGCAAAGTATATTTAGAGTTATTTGTCAAGGTGCAGCCGAAGTGGCGGCAGTCGCGTACTCGTTTGGCGGAATTGGGCTATCGGGTGGAAGAATAAAGCGAACTGATGGAGCAAATAAGGGCGATCGTTGAGAGATTTACAACTGAACTTCCCCTCGTAGGCAGAAGTTCAGTTTAAATCATTGTCCTAAAAACTCCGCCCGCAACTGTCAACTGTCATATCAAATCCGTTAGCATCGGAATAGTAAATTCGAGTTGACTGTTCACTGTTCACTGTCAACCGTCAACCGTCAACCGTCAACATCATTCCGGTGTAACCGGAAATGATATCAACTGTCAACTGTTTAAGGACGTTCTGCAAATTTTTGAACAGCTTTTGGTGCAAAAGCAGCAACTAAAAAAGAAGTTGTAATGTATTTGCCATCAGCATTCTTGCTAGTTATTGTGATTGTGCCAAACACAATTGCTGCAATCAGTGCAATAAAACTCATCGCTCGCATTGCCGAGTAGTGTCCATTATCTTCCTGAAAAAATTCAGCCAGCTCTTGTCCGTGTTCTGCAGAATTTGCGGGAGCTTCAAGGATAGCAGAATGTGTCATTTGATTAACCTCATAAATGATTAAAGCTTAACTAACAGGACTTACGCAACAACCGAAAAATTAAACTTCCGTAGTTGTAAGGTTCGCGTTTCACACCATACAATTAGAGTCGGCACGTAAGTCCTATACAAGTGAGATCTACCGTTGTTTAGTGCGGTAACTTGCTCAAAGCGTGCCAAGTTCTCGGCCCGACAATTCCATCGGCTGGTAAACCCTTAATCGTTTGGAACTGGATCGCCGCTACTTTGGTCATAACCCCGAAGTATCCGTCAACAAAACCGAAATAGTATCCATTCAATTTCAAGACATTCTGAACAATTTTGACAGCATTACCTGAACTACCATTCATCAGAGTCGGCATATTCACAGGTGCACCAGAGTATAGTGCTTGCCAGGTTAGAGGACTGACAATCCCATCTTCAGGTAAAAAGACGCGGTGTTGATAGTCTTTTACGGCGTCTTCAACATAGGTGTCGAAAATACCATCGATCGCAAAACCGTAATAATATCCCCAATGATATAAAAGCTGTTGCAGTTCCTTGACGGCTTGACCAGTAGAACCCCGTTTTAAAGTGGGTTTCATGAGTCCCGACGCTTCAGCAACTGCAAGAGTTGATTGAGAAGTTGTATCGGCGACGACAGCGATAGCTTGATTGTTGAGAGTTTTTTCTTCTGTAAACATGATGGGAATCCTCTGTGCATTCGAGTGTTTTCATTTGATATTTCAGGTATAACTGCTGTCTTCGATGGCTTCACAGTCGCTTTTTATAGTGAAACTTGTGTGAGTTCACACATTTGAGTGTCACTCATTTGAGTTATATCGGTTCCGCTTACAGTCGATCGGCAGTGTGGCGCGAGAACAGATTCAAAAGTTAATTGAGAGCAAAGTATATTTGGAGTTATTTGTCAAAGTGCAGCCGAAATGGTGGCAGTCTCGCACTCGTTTGGCAGAATTGGGCGATCGCGTGGAAGAGTGAAACTTTGGCAGTTGGCAGTTGGGGTTCTTCCGTTCTATGAATCAAGAATCGAGCACGAATTTCGCTCTGAGAGAGTTTCATCGGGGCCGGAGAGTCGATACAAACCCCCGCTTTACCACTAGAACGCCATTCCAACAACAGTACACTAAACTGAGAGCAGCCCCATTCGCCCCAGTTGACCTATGCCGCGTTGGTTCAATACTGCTGGCCCCTGCCGCGATGACATCCACTATCAGCTTCCTGCCACCCGTCGCCTCCCAAATTTAGAGCGACTGATTGCTCAGCAAAGCTATTTCGTCATCCATGCACCCCGGCAAGTGGGGAAAACCACCGCCATGCTGGCGTTAGCCAAACAACTCACCGAAAGCGGACAATACACCGCCGTGATGCTGTCAGTTGAAGTCGGCGCACCCTTCAGTCAAGACATTGCGGGTGCAGAGGATGCCATTCTCGGTGCTTGGCGACGGGCGATTTCGATTCGACTTCCCCCAGAATTGCAGCCGCCTGCTTGGCCCTCATCGGAACCGGGACAGCAAATCGGCGAGGTACTCAGCCTGTGGACACAATCTTCTCCTCGTCCTTTGGTGGTTTTCATCGATGAAATTGACGCACTACAAGACCAAGCTTTGATTTCTATTCTGCGCCAATTACGCGATGGTTATCCCAATCGTCCGAAAGCGTTTCCGCAATCGGTGGGTTTAATTGGTTTGCGGGATGTTCGCGATTACAAAGTGGCTGCGGGGGGAAGCGATCGACTCAATACATCCAGTCCGTTTAATATTAAAGTGCGATCGATTACTCTCAGAGATTTTAATGCCTCAGAAGTCGCGGAACTCTACGCGCAACATACCGAAGATACCGGACAAGTTTTTACACCTGAAGCCGTAGCCTTAGCTTTTGAACTGACTCAGGGACAACCTTGGTTAGTGAATGCTTTAGCTAAGGAAATTGTAGAAGAATTAGTAACAGATGAATCTATAGAAATTACACCACAACATATTTTAGAAGCCAAAGAAATTATCATAAAAAGACAAGATACGCATTTAGATAGCTTGGCAGAGCGACTGCGAGAAAACCGAGTCAAAGCCATTATCGAGCCGATGCTAGCCGGACGAGAATTGCCAGAATCTTCTAATGACGATCGCCAATACCTCGTAGATTTGGGCTTGCTCAAACGAGATCCAGCCGGGGGTTTAGTCATCGCCAATCCGATTTATCGAGAAGTGTTGCCGCGAGTTTTGGCGCAAGGGCCGCAAGATAGTTTACCGATTATCCGTCCGAGTTGGTTGAACGATCGCGGCGAACTACTACCCGATGCACTCCTGCAAGCGTTTCTCGCGTTTTGGCTACAGCATGGCGAACCGTTACTCAAAAGTGCGTCTTATCCGGAAATTGCACCGCATTTAGTGTTGATGGCGTTTCTGCATCGGGTGATTAATGGTGGGGGAACATTGGAGCGGGAATATGCGATCGGACGCGACAGAATGGATTTATGTTTGCGTTATGGTGAGGTAACATTGGGAATTGAACTGAAGGTTTGGCGAACTCGGAAAGTCGATCCGTTGAGTAAAGGTTTGGAACAGTTAGATGGATATTTGGCTCGATTGGGACAAGATTCCGGTTGGTTGGTGATATTCGATCGTCGCGAGAATGCGCTTGAATTAGAAGAACGACTGAATACTGAAATTCATCTGACACCAATGGGGCGAACCGTTACAGTTATTCGTGCGTGAAGAATTTGTGATGAATGTTTTGGTTCTGGCGATCGCCCTAGTGTGCGATCGACTCTAAATGCTCTCTTATCTAAAATTTAATAAAGATAGCTTTTTTCAGTGCGACGGCTTAAGTGATTGAGTCAAATCGTGCGGCGAACTCGATCGAGGAAAGGAGATTCTGATGGGGAGTAAGAAGGGGTTGACATACATCCTTGAGCTGCGGTATTATTCGACTATATCCAGTATTGTACGGCAACTGCGATACAATTATAAGTTAGCTGGCTTTGTACAGAGACTTTGCATTTGTCTTTTGAGGTTATCGGTGAGTCCGAAAACACCTTGAAGATATCCTGCTGCGGCAGTGGTTCAAAATAGTCAGCAGTGTATTGCATCACTCAGGGGCATCCCGGATCAAGTTATAAGTTATTGCCTTGGTTAGAAAGAATTGATATAACTGAGGTTAATGAAGTTTGGCTATTTATTTCAGGTGATTTATGGAACCTATAGCTATAGCAGCGATCGCTTCTACTTTGATTTTTAAAGTTTTAGAGAAGAGTGATGAGAAACTAGACGAGGCTTTAGAGAACAAAATTGATCAGTTGATAAATATAGTTCGAGAAAATTTCAAAAGTAAGGGTGTTGAAGGGATATTAATCCAGATAGAGAGAGACTCTACAGCAGCCGATAAGCAAATATTTCAGACAATACTGGAAATGCAGGTTTCTCAAGATAAAATTTTTGCAAAGGAGCTAGAGACTCTGGTAGAACAGCTAAGGTTTAATGATCAAATGAATCAAACTTTGCTGAAAATTATTGATGTATCAGGCAATGCTGAAATAGCTGATGTAAGTCAAATTGATAACGTTTTGGAAAGTGATTCAGAATCTAGTAATCAGATGAATGATTCAGGTGCGGAGTCATCTAAGGCTAATATATTAGCGCAGAGTTTCCAAAATATTTTTGAAAAAATCAATCAATTTGACATCAAAAATAAGGTTGATAAAATTGGGATTGATGCATTCATCAAGCAATGTGCAACTTTAGCAGCTACAACGGGTGCAGCAAGTGGTTTCGGGGGATTTACAACATCGATTGTCGGAGTTCCCTTTGATTTGCTGAACAATGTTCTTCAGCTATTTCGAGTCACTCTAGGGGTCATATACTACAAGAAAGGAGTGTATAAAGTTTCTTTTCTTGAATTAATCAAGATTATAGGTGCAGCAATAGGTGTAGAAGTAGGTAATATCTTGACAAGAGCAATCCTGCTAGCTATTGCCAAGAGTATTCTTGTTCGCATGTCCGCTTCCCTAGCTGGAAAATCAGTTCCTTTTCTGGGAGCAGCTATTGGTGGTCTTGCAAACTATCAATATATCAGTGGCATGGGGGAATCCGTCAAACGCATTGATATGAGTGCCAATACCTTTCAGGCAGAAGGCTTAGCGGATGAAAAAGGATAGTAAAGCAGGTGGCTGTTAAACTCAGTAATTTCCAACTTTGAGTTTTGCATAGCCCTGAAAGTAAACGTACTTGAAAAAAATCGGTGAGGTAAAACAGCTACCAAGTCGATAAGCTTTCTGATTTTCTTGAACTTCCTACCTAAAAGCTTTTGTAAGGAAGGCTTTTAGTCATTGATTTTTGAAGACCTCCTCGCAATGCCTATAGAGGCTAACTTAATTTAGTTCATTATCCTCAGTAAATAAAGGTTTGCCAACATGTCTAAATCTGAAAATAGGAAAGCGCCTCCAAACTGGTGTGGTTTTCATCGGGATGGATTAATTGCAGTATTTCTCCTTGACTGCTTGTGGATGCTCATTGAAACAGGAGCAGCCATTTCGATTGTTGGCATTCCTGCAATTCCGGTGATTATTTTTGTGATCTTTGGATTGAGTTCTTACATCGTTTTTTCCAAGCAGCGGATTTTAGGCGATCGCCCTGCTCCAGCGCTAGTTAAAGCGGTATTTCTAGGTGTAGTTGCGGCAGTGCCATTTCCAGTTTTCTACACCATTGCGTTGGTAGTCCTTGGAGTACTGCACAAGCTGTTTCCGCAAGCTAGCAGAGTTGCAGGAGAGATGCCCTTTTTCAAGGATGAAAGATTTGGTAGATTTGCCAATGATTTTAAGGAGATTGAAGGTGTTTTAAAGGAGGCTGTAAGAAAAGTTGATTCGTCGAAAGTGAGTGATGAAGTTTTTGACAACATTAACTTTCTTGATCGCAAAGGAATGATGCCCGAAGATTTATGCAATGAATTGCATCAAATTAGACAAATCAGGAATAAGCTGGTGCATGGAAAGTTAACCATGCCTGACTCGATTCAATTTGACGTACTCAAGAAATGTAAGCAACAAGTCATGGCGACGTTTAAGCACTAGCCTGCTTTGCAGTGATTTCAATGAGAGTAAATTCTGCTAAAGTAGATGTGGTTACTTTTGGTTCACAATGATCGTGATTTTGAAACTATTACTCAAGTGCGATCGCTTCAACACCTTCGCTTTCAACCTTGAGTTGTCCTGCAAAGCACCGACAGACAAACGATTTAGAAGCTATCGGTGAGGAAAGCCAGCTAACAAGTCGTTGGAGCCGACCGTTGAAAGGTTGTCGGTGAGTGCCAGAGGTTATCTGCGGCGGCTCAACTTGGTCGTTATCTCGTAAACGCTGCCTGACTTTGGAGATGATTCAGAAGCTCGATCTAGAATTAAGGATTCCGGCGAAGATTCTCCTTTCCGCCTTATGAGTAGCACAAACCCCCGCGTAACCACAATAGAGCCCCATTCCAACAACAGTAAAGTAAACTGATGAGTTCATTTGAACTCGGAGTACCTGTTAAAATAGGCAGTAGGTGGAGTGAGTGACCGAAATGCCAACTGCTGTGGGTAATATTAATTCCGATGCTACCGGAGTTGATATAAATTCCTCGATTATACCTATATTAAGTCTAAGTAAAAAAATATTTATGTTGCATGAAACTTGTGTTCTCTAGCCTAGTTGTGCGGAACAATCTGCTGTTTAAATTCAAACAAATTAGGATTTTTGGGGTCATAAAACGCCCGCAGCCAATGCACGTTGGGAGAACCAAAAGTTTCAACTCTAGTAAAATTTTTAATTCTCGGTAATTGAGTCTCATCGGTAAAACGGGGTAAAGGTTTATCGATGCGGAAATAGTGAGTATCGCCGTGGACGAATACAACCTGCCCTGGGAAATTGCCTGTTTCTGTTTCCAAAGTTGCGATAAAATCGTTGTAGCCACTTCTTCTTTTGTCCGTCGGATCGAGTTCAAATCCCGGATTTGCCTGTGCAACTAACACAATTCCTTTGCTGTTGCTGCGTTTGGCTAAAGCAAAACATTCTTCGATCCAGGCTAAGTTAGCTGAATTGCGATCGGCATATTCTGCATCTCCTTCGGGAGTGCGCCCAAAATTGTTGTTGCTTCCCGGCATATTAATCGCGAAAAACACAACGCCATGATAAATCCAGCGGACATTTTCGCGGAATTTAGCAAACTGCGGGTTTTCGCTTTGACGGGTGAGAGTTAAGGTGCGTTTCCCCAAACTTTGACTGCCATGGTTAAAAATTTCCCGCAGTTTAGCGAGTCTTTCTACTGGATCGTAACTGCCGTTATTTGAACGGTGGCAATCCGTCCATTCATTGTCACCATAAACTAGAATAAATGGGATTTCAAAATTTTTAAATAACTGCTTGCGGCTGATAAAAGTTGCATCATCGCAGAGACTAGAACCGTTTTTAATGTCGCCGTCGTGGACTACAAACGCTGCGGGCGATCGATTGATATCTGCAATCAAATTCGGAAACTGTGCTTCCTGTTCGGTACTGTAGGGCAAATCGCCAATCAAGGCAAATTCAAAAGGTATATCGCCAGAAGTTTGAGCGTAAGTGAAAAGACCAAAACTTGTAATTAATACAAAAACAATAAAGGCGAGAATTATATAGTTTTTTTTCATATCTTTAGTCGTCACTAATTTAGTTATGATGACTTACGTAGAACCCAGAAAAAATAGATGCTGCGATTGCTTCACTACCGTTGGCAATGACAGACTTATGTTATTAACTTAAGTCCTGGTCATGATACCATATAAGCCGACAAATCGCTTTCATAAATTATGAATTTTCGTCTGCTGTTTTCACTAATTGCCATGCTTTCGATCGCAGGCTGCAATATCCAAACGCCAAAAACTAACACACAGCCTGCAGAACGTCGATCGCCAATAGCAACCCCTGTTCCCGCCAAACCAAAGTCTGAGCTCGAAGAAGCAACACTAATTGCTGTCGGCGACATTATGATGCACAGTACCCAAACGCGATCGGGCTACGACGCCAAAAAGAAAACATACAATTTTGACAGTTTCTTCGCACCAGTTAAAAGTATCCTATCAACAGGCGATTGGGTCATCGGAAATCTCGAAACACCTTTAGCGGGAGAAGACGCGGGCGGATATACGGGATATCCGCTATTTAACGCACCGGCTCAATTAGCGGATGCTGCTAAAAAAGCTAGATTTAATATCTTGACAACCGCGAACAATCATGCTTTAGACCGTGGAGAAAAAGGGGTAATTAGGACGATCGCCAATCTGCGCGATCGTAAAATTGCCTCAACAGGAACAGCCACATCTACCGCCGAAGCTTCACGCACTTTAATCAGCACCAAAAACAACATTTCACTAGCCATGCTAGCCTACACATACAGCACAAACGGCATTCCCATACCCAAAGGCAAAGATTACTTAGTTGCCCTAATCGACCAAAAAAAGATAATCAAAGACATTGCCAAAGCCCGAAAACAAGGAGCAGATATTATCGCAATTTCCCTGCATTTTGGCAACGAATATCAGCGACAGCCAAACAGCGAACAAAAACAATTAGTTGAAAACCTATTAAAAGCTGGTGCAGACATCATTCTTGGCAGCCATACCCACGTCGTCCAACCTTACAAAATTTTTAAATTTCCCGGCAAAAATGGCAAAACCCGCAAAGCTGTAGCAATTTATTCAATGGGAAACTTCATTTCCGGTCAGAATAAAAAATATACAGACTTAGGCGTAATTTTACAAGTAAATATTCGCAAAACATTGCCCGAAAAAACCACAGAAATTACAGATGTAAAAACCCATCCTACTTGGGTGCACCGCTACAGCTTGAACAACAAATTAAACTACCGCGTTTTGCCCCTAGCAAAAACAGTCACCGATAAAAAAGATCCACTATTAGCAACTTCGCAGTATCCGGTTCTCAAAAGAGATTTGCAGGATATGAACAATCATCTTAATTCTTTAAATAAACCTCAACATAACAAGTAATCCCTCCCTTAAGCAGGCAGGGCGGTTTCATTCTTTGTAGGGGCAATCCCCCCGTGGTTGCCCCGATGGCTCAAACGCCGATTCCCTCGTCGGTGGAGGAAGTACGCACGGGGGCACTACCCCTACAAAACGATGATTTCCCGCTCTAATGAAACCGCCCTGCTTAAGCAGGGGGGGAATGGATAGCACTCTATCGAGGTTTTAGGTTTTAGGTTGGATGCTTAGTCTATTCCACCTATCACCTACCACTTATTTTTGAGAAGTGTGGCCTACACGTAAGTGAACCAACCTAGAGCGCTTTGAGTTAAAAATCTGTCCTGCAAAACGGCAATTAGTTCGTAATTTGAATTTTCTTCGCGGTAAATAGCAGTGCCAGAAATTCCCTGAATTGGAGAGCCATCTAAAAGGTAGTCAGACGCACTTCCTTGCAGTTGAATTGTATCTGCAAAGGGCAGATAATCAGTAATTAATGCGTAGTCAGCATCGCCGCCAACATTGTAGAAAGCCTGACCGGGCGCGCCGAGAACGAAGGTATCCAATCCTGTCCCGCCAATCAGCGTATCTGCATCAATTTCCGCCCCGTAACCGTAAGCAATTATTCGGTCATTTCCGGTACCGCCGTCTAAATAGTCGCTGCCATCTCGACCTACGCCACTATCAGTTAGGATGTCGTTTCCATCGCCGCCGTAAAGAGAATCGTTTTCCGTGCCGCCGATGAGAAAATCATCTCCAAACTCGCCGTATAATTTATCGCTTCCGCTACCTCCAATTAGGATGTCATCCGCATACCCGCCGCGCAGTTCGTCGTTACCGCTACCGCCATTTAATTGGTCGTATCCATAGCCTCCGTCGAGGGAGTCATCGCCATTTTCACCAAATAGTTGGTCGTCGCCAAAACCCCCATAGACTGTATCGTCATCTTCGCCACCGTACAGAAAGTCGTTTCCACCCAAGCCTACTAGAGAATCATCCCCTGCTAAGCCGTAGATGACATCATTTTCTGGGGTGCCTTTCAAGCTGTCTGCTTCTTCATTTCCACTGATAACCATTGTTTTAGTTCCTTAAATTGCTAGTCGCGATCGCAAATCGTCGTGCGAGCGAAATTTCCCTCGAAGTGGGATTGCAAAATCTCAGAGGGCGATCGCTCTCCCTTAATCACTTATATCTACTTTAACTATTTTGAAAATTTTCAACCAGTCGCTTATTTGAGTGACACTCATTTTACGTAACTCATTTGCTGAATTAGCCAAAAAATCGCCCCTTCCACATCAGCAACCCGAGCGACATCGGGAATCGGCGGCCGCTGCACCATCACCACCGGAATTCCCAGTTCCCTAGCCGCGACAATTTTCGCATAAGTAGCACCGCCGCCGCTGTTTTTGCTAACAATTGTATCGATCTGATATTCTAATAGTAATTTCCGCTCGTCTTCCAATGAAAAAGGCCCCCTTGCTAATAACAATTTGCCGTTAGGAACAGGAGTATTTAGTGCCGGAGGATCGATCGCCCGCATCAAAAACCAAATAGCATCCAAACCAGCAAACGCAGCCAATTCCTGCCTGCCAATGGTGAGAAACACCCGCTGAGACTGCCCTAATAAAGCCTTTGCAGCCTCCGAGTGGCTGCCAACTTCAATCCAGCGATCGCCCTCCACCATCTCCCAAGCTGGACGCACCAGCATCAAATAGGGCACATTGCATTCAGCAGCAGCAACAGCAGCATTGGCAGAAATCTGAGCCGCAAACGGATGAGTAGCATCAATTAACAAGTCGATCGGGCGATCGAGCAAAAACTCGGCCAGCCCAGCCGCCCCACCAAACCCTCCAATTCGCACCGTACCCGTTTTTGGGGTAAAAGGCTGCTGAGTGCGTCCTGCTAGCGAAGATATCACCTCGATTTCAGCGATTTGAGACGCTTTGACAGCCAGTTCAGCAGCATCCCCCGTCCCGCCCAAAATTAGCAAGCGTTTTTTCATAAAATTAGTCCTAACATAAGCTGTTCGACATTCAAACTGCACTATTTGTGGGCCTGACCCCATACTGCAAGGGGTTGAGGCAATAAATTTAAATGACTAACAGCTTATCGAACTAATACCTAAAATTTTGGTTAATAATGTCTTTAAGGATCGTCAATTAAATAATTTCCCTTTTTTCTTTTGGGATGAGCCAGAAAGCCCGTCTATCGGGGACGGGCGGAACGCCCATCCCACAACAAACAGGAAAAGTGGATTTTATTTAATTCTCATTCCTAAGTAAAGTTTCAACTGCCAACAAAGATGATTCGCTCACTTTTCACATTTTTTACAGTATTAATTGTAACCGGGTTAGTTTGGTTGGGAAATATCGCGCCCGCTACCGCACAAGTACAACCAACAGATATCACCGATCCCCAACAGGAATTGAGAGAACTCGTTCAAAAAGCTTTTGAAGCTACAAATGAAGGCAAATTTCCCGCCGCTGAAACTTTTTGGACTCAAATCATTGACAAATTTCCCTCACAAGCCCCCGCTTGGAGCAACCGAGGCAATTCTAGAGTCAGCCAAAACAAACTGCAAGCAGCAATTTCCGACTACGAAAGAGCGATCGAACTAGCTCCCGACGCCCCCGATCCCTACCTAAACCGCGGCACCGCCTTAGAAGGTTTAGGACGCTGGGAAGAAGCGATCGCCGATTACAATCACGTGCTAGAATTAGACCCCAAAGATCCAGCAGCCTACAACAACCGAGGCAACGCCGAAGCAGGTTTAGGAAAATGGGAACAAGCAATTGCCGACTACAGCAAAGCCTTTGAATTAGCCCCTGAATACGCATTTGCCCGCGCCAACCATGCCCTCGCACTTTATCAAAACGGGCAAACGAAGGAAGCCATTCGCAACATGAAAAACATTGTCCGCAGATACCCCCAATTTGCCGACATGAGAGCCGCCCTCAGCGCCTGTCTTTGGGAAGCAGGAAAGCGCGGCGAAGCTGAGAGCAATTGGGTAGCAGCAGTCGGCCTCGATGCCCGCTACAAAGACCTCGATTGGGTTGCCCATACCCGCCGCTGGCCGCCAGTTGTAGTTAGTGCCTTGGATAAGTTTTTGAACTTGCAATGAGTCAGGAGTTAGGACTCAGGAGTTAGGAATCAGGAGTTAGGACTCAGGATTTAGGAGTTACGAGTTAGATTCTTGCAAATTGATGCAGGTTTCAACAATCATCTATCTCCGGCATCCAGTAAGCAACTGCTATAAGTAAGCTGACCTAAAAAACTGAATCCCCAGATACCCCAGGGCTGTTTCATTCTCAGGAAAACCGCGATTTTGTAGGGGCGGTGCCCCCGTGCCCGCCCCCACCCACAGATGATTTTATGAGCATTTCAGGCATCGGGGCAACCACGGGGGGTTTGCCCCTACAAGAAAATAAAACCGCCCTGCCAGATCCCCGGCTTCTTAAAGAAGTCGGGTATTTCACAAAATTAATTTTTGCTTTCAAAATTCATATTCAAGTTCTCCCGCAACAATCTTATCTGTGACTAATTTCCTGTACAACTCCAATTCTTCACAAGTCACTTTTCCGTCAGCTAATACCGCTATTTGAATGTCTGCCATTTCTTGCTTGGATATCTTGCCGTCAACAACAGCCCGCTCGATTTTAATTTTGAGCTTGTCTAGTTCCTGAATTTCTGCGTGGGTAAGTTCTTTAGCATTAGGCCGCGAAACTAACATAGTTCCCTCCTTCTCAAGTTTGACCTTGAGCCTTTATTCCTGTAGTATGATACCGTTTGATATATTGTCAACTAAAAGATGCAAATCTTGACAAAAAATAAAAAGCTGCCACAGCTTACCTACTTAACTAAGCGGTAGGGTGTGCCCATAAGCACCCTACAGAATTAGTTGATGTGTCCTGGACTAAAAAAGTGAAAACCGGCCACAGCTTACCTACTTAACTAATTCCCAAATCCGCGCAGCCGTCAACTCTTCGACATTCCTGAAAACAGCGATCGCACCGGCATTTTTCAGCACCGCAGCATAAACCTCACAGCGCACAGCATCATCCAAAATATGAGGCGGCAAAATTCCCATCCCCAACCAAATCCGGTTTGGTTGCACTTCCCGCGCCTTCACAACCGTGTAAATATCGGCAACAGTATCTCCCGCGTAAATTACGGGCAAGTTCTTTTCTAAACCGTGCAGGTTTTCCAACTGTTCAATTGCCGCAAAAAGTCCAGCCGGATCGGGTTTTCCCGGCGCATCTTCCATCGCCACCAACACAGGCGAATTTAAACTCAGTTTCCCTGACAAAACATAAGCAGCTTCATCCCGCATCGCCCCGCTAAAAAAGCCCCAAACAATGCCCTCAACTGTTAAATTTTCCAGGTAAGCCGGACTTAACAACAGCGGTTCGTCACAAATGTAACCAGTCCAATTTTTCTCATCGGGCCCGCGATAGCGACTTTGGAAAAAAGCCACTAATTCGTCATAGTTAAGAGCGAGTTCGCTGCGATTCCGCCCAATTCCCTCAAAATAACGGCAAACTAACTCGAAAGACGCCTGCCAGTCATTATTCCACACTCCCTCAGACTTCAGAGAGTCGATATCGAAAGAATTCGGGCGAAAAGCACCCGCCGTGAAATGCTCCACCGCATCCGCAATCGCCCGCCGATAGGAACCGGACACATCCCGCACCACACCGTCAATGTCGAAGACTAAAATAACTCTGTTCACAACTTAACTATCCTTGTACCTAGGGCGGGTGAAAACCCAAATTTTATCTGTTCCCAGCCCCGCTCGCGGCGCTAAAACCAGCCGCGCCACAAAACTTTTAACGGCCGATGACTCATTATCGAACAGAGTGTGCTACGCTTAGCGATTGTAGAAATTTTTAACAAGTTCGATCGGAACCCTGGAGGTTTGCTTGTCCAAGTTTATCTTAAAAGTTCTCTGGCTAGAAGAGAATGTTGCCCTCGCCGTTGACCAAGTTGTCGGCAAAGGAACTAGCCCGCTGACAGCTTACTTTTTCTGGCCCCGCAAGGATGCGTGGGAAGAACTCAAAAACGAACTCGAAGCCAAACACTGGATTGCTGACAACGATCGCGTCGAAGTCCTCAACCAAGCTACAGAAGTAATCAACTACTGGCAAGAGGAAGGCAGACGGCGCCCGATGACTGAAGCTCAGTCAAAGTTCCCCGAAGTGACTTTTACCGGCAGCAACTAAGCCCCGCTTTAAGTTGCTACCCATATAAATTGCCTGTTATGGCTGACGGGGGGAAGGAGAGAGGGGGAAAAGGGGAGAGGATTTGACGCTTTTTCCACCTCGCCGTGAAACATACAATTTAAATGCGCTACAGCTTATATTGATACTAACTCCGATTTTCAGACCGACTCGGGTCTTGGGTTTGGTCAATTTGAGACTTATCAAAAATAAAGCTCTAAAATCAGCTTTTTTTTGATAATTTTAAATTTTACAGTCAGCTCTCAAAAGACTTGCCTCTGACCAATAATATCAATTCCGGTTGCATCGGAATTAATATTACCCGAAATCAGGACATGGCGCCGTGCCGTGTCCCTACAATTAATTCGGTAGTCCAAGGGCACGGCGCCGTGTCCTCTATATCATTCCGGCGCAGCCGGAATTGAAATAAAAAATAAAAAATAAAAAATAAAAAATAACTAACAACTAACAACTAATCACCTCTTTTTTGCGGAATTTATGGGCGCCGAAAGTACGATCGACCAAACCGAACAGCTACCGCTGGTAGTAAATCCCGACATTCTCCAGCAAGCTATCCTCTACAAAATTAATACTCGCATAAACGCTCGCGGAGAATTAGTTTTCCCCTGCGTACCGGGAATGCTAAGCCACTATCTCAAGGCGATAGAACAGCTATTTCGCACTCTCGACAGACCCCTGCCAGAAGAACGCAGAGACGAACTCAGCAAGCTTTTAGCCAGCAAGTTAGAACAAGGCTACCGCACCTCCACAGCATCGCTGTTGATCCTGCAATACGAATCAGTGCAGCCGCCGCAAACCGGTTTAGCTTGCAAAGTGATTGTTACTACCTCAACAGTTGGAGAACAGTACAAAAGCTGGGTAGACACAAGAGAACCTCCGCTTTTCGGCTCTCATCCAGACGCAAAATTGATGGCAACGGCTGCTAAATTGGGTACACCCGATCGAGTGCGGATATTGGACGTGGGGGCCGGTACCGGCCGCAATACCTTGCCGCTGGCGAGATTGGGCTATTCTGTAGATGCGATCGAACTAACTCCAGCTTTTGCAGAACAATTGAAAGCAGCAGTAACAGCCGAACATCTTCCCGTGACAGTTATTGAAGGCGATGTCCTCGACCCGTTAATGCGGATGAAACCAGCCCGCTACCAGTTGGCAGTTGCCGCCGAAGTCATCTCGCATTTTCGAGACAGCGATCAAGTACGGCTTTTCCTCGCTAAAATGTGCGATTCCCTCTGTCCCGGAGGCCTGTTGCTGTTCAGCACGTTTTTAACCGTAGGCGACTACCAGCCAGATGCCCTCGTGCGACAAGTTGCCCAACTCTCTTGGTCTACTTTATTTACCCCCCAAGAACTCGCCACCGCCATGGAAGGGTTGCCCTTAGTCCAAATATCCGACGAATTGGTGTTTGAGTACGAACGCCACCACCTGCCGGAAGGAGCCTGGCCGCCGACGCCCTGGTTTCCCAGTTGGGCCACCGGTCGAGATGTTTTCCCAATGGCAAACGGACGCCCGCCAATGGAATTGCGCTGGATTTTGTGCCGCCGCAGTTAAAAAAAATCAGTCGGCTATAAACGGACACAGCAATCACAATCGTTAACAGGCGGTAATAGTTTCCTCAGATATTTTGATTTCAACAGCTTGAAGCCGGCTCGCTGTTAATATTGCCCAGCCTGCACACAAAAATTTACAAAAATATATATTAAGATGTAAAGAGAGCGAAGTTCGATCGCCCCTGGGTGAGAAACCCAGTGTCTGATTAGATCCAACGCTTGCAAACGTTTGATTGCTTGCGAAAAATTGGGCCGGTCAGGGCAATCGGGCTGGAATAAAATTCGATCGCTCTCTCTATCGGTGCACCTAGAGTTAAGATGAATCAAACAAACCTATTCCTCCAGATAGATGACATTTTAGAGGAAAAGGACTAGCTAATAGATTAGCTCGCTAGTTAGCGATGCTCCTGAGACAAAAATATGCTTTTAACACGTCCACTACAAGCGTTTGGAGCAATCTTCAGGCACCAACCTTCAACAAATAGATTGAGCGAACACAAAAGCAGTAAAAATTATTGGGAGGGGAATATTTATCCCGCTGTAAACGAACAAATTGACTGGTATATCCAACTGGAAATGCTCATGAGTAACGCGAAATCTTCCTGCACCAATGAAGAGATTACCGCTTGGCTGCGCGGATTGCTGACAATTGCTTGGGCAGACGGCAACTTTGACGAAGACGAGCAAAAAATGATTGCGACTCTAACTCACGATGAACTAAATTCTGTATCTTATGAGGGAAATTTTGAACCGATTGCCCCAGAGGAACTAGCTGCTGTTTTAGGGAAAAGCACGGCCAACGGCGAGAATTTTTTGAGAACAGCAGTAATGGTAGCCTTGGCAGACGGTACCTACTCGCTGTCGGAAGACGAGGTAATCTACAAGTTTTGCACAGCTTTGGGTCACAAGGTTGAGGCGATAGAAGCTTTGCGACACACCATCGAAGACAGCAAGTGCGATGCCCAGGGGCCCAGCAGCCAAATAGTCTTTGATGCGAATGCCACCCCCATCGGCACACCGCTTTCATCTCGACTGCCTCAACCTCACCACAAAAATGTCCTGCAACCAGTCAAAGACTGGCTTGACGCCTGGGAAGTTCACGACCCGAGAGTGGCACACTTTGTCTGCAAAATGATTCCGCCGCAGTGTCCGTTTGAGCGAGATGTCGTGTTATTCGGACGCAAAATCGTGCACATTCCGGCGATGTGCAAGATTAACCCGCTTTACGAACAGTTGGTGGGGATGCGCTTTCGAGCTCTCTGCTATTTGGCAGATGAATGTAAGGAAGATGTATCGATATATTGTTAGTAGTCATTAGTCATTAGTCATTAGTCATTAGTCATTAGCCATTCTTGTGAAATCTTGGATTAATGACTGTAACTATTAACCAATGACTACTAATTAGTCCAAGACGCAAAAACCTGGTTTTTCTACAAAAAAACATCGTTACAGCGATCCCCAGTAGAAAAACCAGGTTTATTCCGTTGGGAGCATCCCAATTTGGTAAAAAGCGTTTTTTAGGAGTGCGAGCGAGACGCTCGCACTCCCTACCGCGAGCGAGACGCTCGCACTGAATACGATCCAAATATATTATTCTGATGCAACAGTCCACGATCTGAAAGCAAAAATGGGATGCTCCCTATTCAGTTTTTATTGGTAAGTCCTGCTAATATTAAATCCTCTTTGATAATACCAAGTCAAAAAAAGTTTTGCTACAATCCTCAATCTTATACAAATTATTAAAAATCGCAGAGCCAAAAGCCGGACACGGCAGTGCCGTTTCCCTACAGATGCTGGGGTAAAATCTCTCGGTATGCACTACTTTTTAGAATTGTATAACTATATTTTTCCGGCGAGTATAAGTCGCGACTGCACTTGCTTGGAGTCCGCCTCTGCACACTCAAGGAAAAGAGGAATATTGTACTTGGATCTGGTATCATAGCTAATGACTGATGACTGCTGACTACTGACTATTGACTACTGACTAAATTATGCAATTTATCGATCGCGCAGATATTCAAGTCGCAGCCGGCAAAGGCGGCGACGGTATGGTAGCTTTTCGCAGAGAAAAGTACGTACCGGCGGGCGGGCCGAGCGGCGGTACCGGCGGGCGGGGCGGTTCTGTGTTTATGGTGGCGGTGGAAAGCCTGCAAACGCTGCTAGATTTTCAGTACAACCGCATTTTTAAAGCCGAAGACGGGAAACGCGGCGCGCCGAAGAATATGACCGGGGCTTCTGGGGACGATCGCACGATCGAAGTTCCCTGCGGTACAGTTGTTTACGACGCGGAAACTCAGGCAATCTTAGCAGATTTAGTAACGCCCGGACAGACTTTTTGCGTTGCCAAAGGCGGCAAAGGCGGTTTGGGAAACAAGTGTTTTCTGACAAATTCTAACCGCGCTCCAGATTATGCGATGCCGGGAAAAGAAGGAGAACACAAATTTTTGCGGCTGGAATTGAAGCTATTAGCTGAAGTAGGAATTCTGGGGATGCCGAATGCTGGCAAATCCACCTTAATTTCAGCTTTGTCTGCGGCTCGTCCCAAAATAGCAGATTATCCGTTTACAACTTTAGTCCCGAATTTGGGTGTAGTCAGAAAACCCACCGGCGACGGTACGGTGTTTGCCGACATTCCGGGATTGATTGAAGGAGCTCACGAGGGCGCGGGTTTGGGTTACGAGTTTTTGCGGCACATCGAACGAACTCGGTTGCTGCTGCATTTGATCGATATTACGGATGAAGATCCGATCGCCAATTATGTCACAATTCAGGAAGAATTAAAGGCTTACAGGCGTGGTTTAGCCGATAAACCGCAGATTTTGGCTTTTAATAAGGTAGATGCGATCGATCTTGAGGATGAGGAAATTGGAAATGCGATCGCGCGATTGAAGGAAATCAGCGGTGCTCCCGTGTTGATGATTTCGGCTGTGAGTCGAGTTGGGTTGGATGAGTTGATGCAGCAAGTTTGGCTGAAACTCGATGAGATGAATGAGGTTGAAGCGGAGGCGCCCTCAGCAGTGGGAGTTTTGTAGCCCAGTTCTGATTTTTCTGCTGTATTGCTGGCACAGCAGGGGTTTGAGGTACTCAGCCGAAAAAAACGATTCCCGTCTAGGTGCGGAAAGGGCGATCGGCTTCATCAGTGGTGGGTGAATCATGATTGCGAAACCTATATTAATCGATACATCGAACTGCACCGCAGCTATGCTTTGGACGTAAGAGTGGGGATTGCTTTCTGGTTTGGAGCGCCCGCGAACCGGAAACAGCGCCTCAAGTTGGAATCAGATTTGATTTACAAGTGGCGATTGCCCTTCAATAAGGAGTGCTGGCAGTGGTGGGGGCAACCCTTTGGGAAGTGAAATCTGTAAGATTCCGGATTAGTAGTTTCTATAACCTTTCTCAGCCAACCTGCGAACAGTTCATGTCTGAAAAGACAACTGTTACCAGATTATAATGATATCCAGCGCTTATATAAAAATTCAAGCTCTACTTGTTTACAACCTAAAAAAGTGCACTATAATTTTAAATAGGTGCATAATTAAGCTTTACTTTTCGAGTACAAAACTGTATAGGCGTACTAAAGCGTAGAGTGCGGTTTAATATCTCGTTAGAAGGCAATTGCGATTGCGAATTGCAAGTATTTTTATTAGCCATTCGCCAGGATGCGACTACTTAATCTATAGATACACAAAGTTAGTATTTAGGTAAGAGATAATCTGTCAAACTTATGCAGTTATTGTAGCCGCCATTACGGAAATATCTGCTTTTAACGAATTCTATCACAGATTGAAGTTAGGCTACCTAAAAATAATCATCGCCTAACAACCCAAATGCACCCGACTGCCATTCGGTTATCCGTTGGAAATTTGAGGTTATATGTGGCGGGTGATTGGGAACATGATACCGCTTCATTTGTGCGTGAGATCAATATTTTAATGCTTTTGGAAAAATTTTACAATTAGCTTAAATTTATTCACTGAAACTAACCACTATGTCGCAATATCCGGATTTTGGAAAACTCCTAGAAGACCCCACAGATGAATCAGATTTAGGATGGACACTTTGTTTTATCGGGGACAGCCAACAAACAAAGCTGGCAGAACTGGTACAACATTTAAAAGGTGATTTTTCCCAAACAGGTGATGGGAAGCAGATTTTATCCGGGTTCTCTTACTGGGGAATAGGACCAACCATCGCATGGGATAAAACTTGTGCTGACCCATTCTACCCAGTCATGAAAGATAGTATACAATCATTCAAATCCCGATGGCGGCAAATTTTTAACAAGATAGAGGAGCAAGATTTTTACTATGTTAGTTTAGGTGTGGGTAATGGTAAGAAAGATGGGCATATTTTAACTTCCTTACTCGATAAACAACCTAATTTGTTTTACTTTCCAGTCGATATGAGTGCGGCAATGTTGAGAATGGCTATTCAGGAAGTAACGGGAATAGACAAATTAATCCGCAGACATATCTTGCCAATTCAAATTGATTTTTGTGAACACAATAAAGTTGACAATTTACGAAAGCTAATCGATCAAATTGTTCCTAATCAGCCTGTTTTATTTTCCTTTCTCGGTAATACACTAGCTAATTTTCATGACGATCTAGGGCTGTTAAAAATTATTTCTAGATTGATGCGCGACAAGGACTTGCTGCTTATAGAAGTAGCAGCAACCAAAGACCTAGACAATAAGACGATACAGGCGGCAGCAGAAGAATATGCAAGAATCGACTCTTTTAAGAAGTTTGTTACAAGTGCTTTGCTTCAAAATACCGATTTACATATTGACTTAGGTAATTTGATATTCCAGCCTAGTGTCGAAGAAAACAAGGCAATCTTAATTAAGGTTATCTATCGCAATTCTAGTCAAAAAACGCTTCGAGTTATGTTGCCAGATTGGTCGTACACTGACTTTGTGAGCAACGACACAATTCGTTTGTTTCTCACTCGCAAATACACTCAAGAAGGCATTAAACAAATGATTTCTGAAAGCGGTTTGGCAATCATTGACAGGAAAACTACCAGTTTTGAAAATGGTGCTACAACCAAATTTGGCATGGATTTACTATTACTGAAGCATCCTTCTCCTCGCAACCAAGCTGGACAAAGTAATGACGTGAATTTACCAGATGCTGTTTGGTCTTAGTTAAAAGCATAGTAATTTTGAATAAAAAATCTTAGTCAGGCATAGTAGATAATTACATGAGAAACCTTACACGTATTTTGACTTTTTCTGCTTTACTTCTTGGGCTAATTGTAGCATTCAGTTGGTTTCTAGTAAGTAAAGAAGACTCAAGATTTGAACCAGCACTTACAGTCCTCGGATTATTCGGAACCTTAACAGGAATTTTTGCGGAACGACAAGCGTCAGAATATGAGAGAAAGAGAGAATTGTCACTCGCACTATATTGGGAATTTGTGAAAAATGAAGAAATATTAAAAAATTCACAATTTAATTTAGATCCAGAGAACTTGGAGAGGCCTATAGTTTTTCCACGACTGATAATTTCGGTTACTGAAACAGCAATTGCATCTGGTATCTTTCAAGAGCAAAAATACAGATATCTTTTTTCGTTGTTAAATCAATGGCGGGATACTGTGAATACCTTTAACCGTAGGTTAGATATTACAGAGCTACGAACATTTACCAACCCTTCTTTACTGGAGATTCGTTCATTCTATAGAGGATTAGTAAATTCAGGAAAAATTGCTGAGGCGATTACTTTAAATAACTGTATTGCAAATGACTTGAAATCAAAGTACCTCAAAGGTGTAGTGTAAAGATAATAACGTCAACCTTTCAGCAGATCCATCGCACCCTCCCAGGTCAAACTCAACTATACAAAAAAATCTAGCCACCATAATATCGGATAATTGTGAAGCAATTAACCAGGCAAACAGCATGAGTATTGACCAATTAAACACAGACTACGGCATTGCCGGCCACCTCACCTTCGCCACCGGAAACGGTGGTTTCCCGATGATTCACATCGACAACGGCCAAGCCAAAGCCTTAATTTCTGTGTATGCCGGCCAAGTGCTCTCCTTCCAACCAGCCACCCAAACTGCAGACTTGATGTTCGTCAGCGAAAAAGCCTACTACGCCGAAGGTAAAGCCATCAAAGGCGGTATACCCATCTGTTGGCCCTGGTTTGGCCCAGATCCCGAAGCCTTGGGGCGTCCCAGTCACGGGTTTGTGCGGAATCGCCTCTGGAATGTCGTCAACACCGCCACAACCCCAGACGGCGCAACCAAAGTCATTCTAGGACTCAAAGATACCGATGAAACAAGAGCAATTTGGCCCCAAACCTTTGAACTGGCGATCGCAATTACGATCGGTACCAGCCTCACTGTAGAATTAATCACCCGCAATCTCGGTGACAAAGCCTTTCCCCTCACCCAAGCTTTGCACACCTATTTCCAAGTCGGTGATATCAACCGCGTCCAGGTTTTGGGTTTAGAAAATAGCCAGTATCTTGATAAAGTTGATGGTGGTGTAGAAAAAACTCAAGGAGGTGCAGTGGTAGTAACAGGTGAAGTCGATCGCATTTATCTCGATGTCACCAATGAATTAGTCATTGACGATAGCGCCCTCAATCGTCGGATTCGCATTAAATCCTCTGGTAGCAAATCCACCGTAGTGTGGAATCCCTGGGTGACAATTTCTGCAAACATGGCCGACCTTGATGATGCAGATTATCAGCGCTTGCTGTGCGTAGAAACTACCAATGCGGCTACAGATATTGTGGAAGTTCCCGCTCACGGTGAGTTCCGATTGCAGGCAATTTACAGCGTTGAACGCGACTGAGGAATGAGAGCTTAATCTCAGCGGTGATGGAGCAAAAATTGTGATAATTGGATTCAAAAACTCTATCACCGTAACGCATCATAGCGAATCCGAGATTTCTACCCTCTTTATTTCTTAGTCCGCGTGGGCGAAGCCGGCTGTAAGCTTAGGCGAACGTTGTTTGTATCGGTTTCAACCGCCGACGACTTTTTACTTTCTACCTTCTAATTACTATCACTTCTTATGCAAAACTTCAACTGGACAAAACTTCAAAATGGCTCAGACATTCGCGGTATCGCCCTCGAAGGCGTTCCCGGTGAAAAAGTCAACCTAACGCCGGAAATTTCCGCAATCTTAGGTCAATCCTTTGTCAGTTGGCTGGTGCAAAAAGTCAACAAACCTGCGGCAGAATTAACGATCGCGATCGGGCGTGACAGTCGCCTATCTGGGCCAACCTTAATGCAATCAGTCATGGACGGGATCGCCTCAGTTGGTTCAACAGTGTACGATTTTGAAATGGCTTCAACCCCCGCCATGTTTATGAGTACCATAACCCCTGGTTTTGATTGCGACGGCGCGATTATGCTCACTGCTAGCCATTTGCCATTCAATCGCAACGGCTTAAAGTTTTTCACCGCCAAAGGTGGCTTACAAAAACAAGATATTACCGAGATATTAACACTAGCTGCCACTAATGAATTTCAGTCAGCCGCAGCGCCCGGTAAAATTATCAAAAGTGATTTTATCTCAGTTTACGCTCACCAATTTGTCACAAAAATTCGGGAAGCAGTCAATCATCCCGATAACTTTGAGCAGCCGCTGACAGGGTTAAAAATTGTTGTGGATGCGGGGAATGGTGCTGGCGGATTTTATGTCGATCGCGTTTTAAAACCTTTAGGTGCAGACACCACAGGGAGTCAGTTTTTAGAACCCGATGGCACTTTCCCCAATCATGTGCCCAATCCCGAAGATAAACAGGCAATGCAGTCAATTTGTCAAGCGGTAATTGAACATCAAGCTGATTTTGGGATTATTTTTGATACCGATGTCGATCGCAGTGCGGCCGTCGATGGAGTTGGCAATGAACTTAATCGCAATCGCTTAATTGCCTTAATTTCTGCGATCGTATTGCAAGAGCATCCAGGCTCTACCATTGTCACCGATTCTATCACCTCCGATGGCTTAACACAATTCATCGAACAGGATTTAAAAGGGATTCACCATCGCTTTAAACGCGGCTACAAAAATGTGATTGACGAGTCGATTCGCCTCAATGAAGCCGGACAGGAATCCTGGCTAGCCATTGAAACCTCTGGACATGGAGCTTTAAAAGAAAATTACTTTCTAGATGATGGCGCTTATTTGGTCAGTAAATTATTGATTGAGTTAGCTAAATCAAAGCTGGCAAATCAATCTTTGCCGGATTTAATTGCGAATTTAAAAGAACCCGAAGAAAGTGCAGAATTTCGGATTAAAATTGGTGTGGATGATTTCAAAGCGCAGGGCGATCGGGTTATCGAGCAACTGCAAGAATTTGTGTCAATGCAAGCAGACTGGAAAATCGTTCCGAATAACTATGAAGGTCTGCGAATTTCCTGCACGTCAGCTAGCGAATCCGGCTGGTTTCTGTTACGCTTATCACTACACGATCCGGTGATGCCTTTGAATGTTGAGTCTAATGTTAAAGGTGGTGTCGCTCGCATAGTGGCGCGGCTTTTAGCTTTTTTCCAAACAACAGAATACCTTGATTTATCGGCACTGTCGAGGTAAGCTTCACTCTAGACTGTTAGTTAGTAAACCAAACCTTAGGAGGAATTTGAGCGTGTGGCTTTTAATCATTAAATGTTCTGCTGCAAGCTGGGATATCCATTCCAAAGCTTTCAAAGCGATTGCTGCCAAGTATCCGGCTACTCCTCTTGCTTCCAAAAAGATGAAAGGCGATGGTCAACGCATCATGGAATATCAACTGGAAAACGTCAATGATGTAGAAGAGTTTATGGAAGAGTGCTTGACCTTAGATGGTTTCACCGCCACTTTTGAATCACTGTAAATAGAGGTCACAAGACTCTAGCAATTCTCAAGCTGTATTTCCTAGCCTTTGAGAGTGAAGAATTAGGAATTAATCGTGAGGTAATAGTGGGGAGATTTGATCCACTTTTATGAATTTGGGAAACTGCTATTAAATCTCAATGCAGAACAGCTTGTTTGTTACAGGGATTTTTTGCTGGTAACAATAGTCGGAACAGTTGGTATAGCGTAGGCTAAAACTCTTGATACTTCGCTGACAGTTCGATAGCCTGTTATATCAACTCCGGTAGCATCGGAATTAATATTACCCAGAGTCAGGACACGGCAGTGCCGTGTCCCTACAATTAATCGGGGTAGGGACACGGCATTGCCGTGTCCTCAGTATCATTCCGATGCTACCGGAAACGATATTAGCAGCTTGCACGAGACGATCGCCTAAAATCATACGATTGGCGATCGAAACTGTCCAAAGTGTTGTTAAAGTGGGTTTGAGTTGCGAATTGGCCCGTTGTAATCGACTGTTACCCTCCCCTCTTGGGAAACAGTAACAACCGTCTCTACCGTATAGACAGACGAACCGGGTTTGTAACCTTTAAAAGTAAATGTCCAAGTACCATCGCCATTGTCTACAAAAGGCGATTGGGCCGAAGTACCGTGCATCGCAGCTTCTGCTCGATATTGCCCCAAACCTCCATTAGCAATTTCTGCTGCTTGACGGGCTAAGTTTTTCGCCCGATTGAGTTCGATATTGTTGGAAATAACAGTAATTTCGTTGAGTTGAGTTTGAGGAGAACCAACGGGATTGCTCAACGCGGGGAAGATTCCAACAGCTAAAGTTGAGAGCGCTAGCAAACAAGCAAGTCGGATGTTTAGTTTCATAATACAAGCTGATTTATAGTTTGTAAACTCTACAGGAGATGCGCTAAAAGACCCGGAACAGCCAAAAATTGTTTGAGCGGCCTCGAATTGTTGACCCCACTCAAATTCTGTCGCCTCATTGCGGCGGGTTTTTTACTTAAATTGTTGCCGGATTGGACTATTTCAAGTCTTACCCGCCGCCAAGCCGTCTGGAATATATAATAACCAATCCATCGAACCTGAAATCAATCATCGATTTATTTTTTAATTTTCACGTTTGAATCGGCTGGCGTTTCCCCGTCGTTCAAATAGCGGTAGCTGATCCGAGAAATATCGCGAATCAATGTTTGAGCCGGCTTCTCGGTTTCCGGCGGATGCTTCACCATCACCGCCACCAAATAACGCTTGCCGTTCGGCAAATCTACCATCCCCGCATCCGCTAGCATTGTATTAATATTGCCAGTTTTGTGAGCAATAACTGAACCTTCGCCCAAACCTTTCGGCAGCAAAGAATCGTTTTGAGTTTGGCGCATGATTTGCAAAATACGATCGCGCGACTTGACCGAAACCAAATTTCCGCGATCGACCTGGGCTATGATATTAATCAAATCCTTCGGACTGGTAGTATTAGTTCCCTCCAAATCCGGCAAATTATTGCGCAGAACAGTGGTACTCAAACCCCAGGTTGCAAAATGCTGATTCAAAACCTCAGCACCTCCCAACAACTCAATCATCATATTGGTCGCCGTATTGTCGCTGACAACAATCATCTTTTTCGCAACTTCCAAAGCCGAATACTTCTTACCGGGCGCGTCGTCTTGCATCTCCCCAGAACCGCCCACAATGTGTTCGGGCCGCAGCGTCAGCATCTGATCTAACTGTACTTTGCCTTCATCTACTGCTTGGAAAAAAGCTACTAAAATTGGTAGTTTAATCGTGCTAGCTGAAGCAAAAGCAGCATCGCCGTTAAAATTTAGGTAGCTTCCTGTATCTAAATCAACTAGAAATATTCCGGCCGTCAAAGTAGGATTTTCTGTGGCTAAAACCTGAACTTGCGCTTTCAAAGCTCCTAATTCTTGATTCAGTTGCAGCGCTTCTGGGGCTGCAGGTGCTGCAGATGCGCTATCGGCTGGGTTTGGCTGCCCTGGGGTAGTTTGTTCTTCTGCCGCTACAGTCGATCGACTCACGGCATTTACCACCGACAGCAGGGTACCGCAAATCACCGCTATCCCAACTCCCAAAATCAGCAAGCGAGTAGCGTAAACCAACGGCGGCACGTTCGCAGATGCTGGTCGTTTGCCCGGTCTCTGGCTCGCTTGCGGGCGCGGTTTAGGCACGGGGCTTTTTTTGGCATTTTGGGGCATTTCCGTGTCGGGAATGCGCGCTGGGGGCGAAATGGGGCGACTTCCACGGGTGGGAGAGGGAGTGGCAGTTCGGATCTCGGTGTTGGGATTGCTGGCGATCGAACTCACATTTTCCCGTTCCAGATTCGGGTCCGGAAACTCGAACATATCCACAGCAGCCAGACCCTTTTTGCGCGGTTGGCGACTCTTCGACTGCGGAGTTTTGCTGGTGGTTCTGGGTTTTCTGGGATTAATTGCCGATCTGGGATCGGATAAAAAGTCTTGTGCAGTAAATTCTTCCGAAGGTGAGGGAGAATTGGGTCTAATTGTGCTGCCGCGGCTTGGTTGCGGTGGCAAAGTCGCAGGTTCTGGCGATCGAATTTCCGGGTTGCCGTTTTGCGGTTGGGGAGGGCGGCGGCGGCCGGAGTTGCCAGACTGACTTGCTTTGCCGGACTTAGGCTGCTTTGAGCCGGAGTTGGGAGAGGATATTGAGGATATCACCGATAGTATCGATCCTTTGGGAAACCGCTCTGCCACGTCTTACTCCTTCATCACTACTGTAAAGTTCAAGTTTAAGATTTTTCAGCTTGCCAGCCAATCAATTTTAGATTTTAGATTCTAGATTCTAGATTTACCCCAGACGCTGCACGGTATCAGAAACCCGCTTTCTTGCCGGGAAATTACCCGAAAGCTTAGGTTTTTAGTCAAGAAACCCGATTATGAAGGTGACAAGTGGGTAAGTCAAGTTCGATCGCCAAAAATCCTCAATCTCAAATCGCAAATTATCGGCATTTCCCCTAGCTATTCGTTGGATTTTCTGGCAACGCCCCATCTAGAGTATCAGAAACTGTCTCTCGCGGGTAACTTTTTATTGCCCATTCTGTTTGGCGCAACACCCCCCGAAGCATAGCGACTTCATCAACTGTCGGATATGCCCTGTTGTACAAACGCCGAAATTTTTCCATCCGACTTGCTGCTGTGTGCTGCTGCAAATATCCAATTTTCAGTAGCAGCGTTTCTAATTGCTGGTAATATCCCTCTAAATTTTCCAAGGGAGCCGATTCCTCTTGGCTGCTGACAACTGACAACTGACAACTGACAACTGACTTGTATAGTTCGTAACAGCAGATAGCGACTGCTTGGGCGAGATTTAGGGAAGTGTAGGCATCGCTGGAGGGAATGCGGATCAGGCGCTGAGCGCGGTTTAATTCGGAATTGGTCAAGCCGCAGTCTTCTCGGCCGAAAATAAGAGCGCTGGGGGCTTCTAGGAGCCAAGGCAAGGCGTTTGCGGGTTCTTCTAGTTGTGCGGGCAACGATCGACAATCATCCCCTGTAGTCGCGATCGATCTGACACACCCAACCAAAGCAGTCGGCAAACTCTCGACTACTTTCGCAGTTTCCAGTATGTCGGCGGCGCGAACAGCCATCAGTCGGGCCTCTTCCCCTAAATAATCGCACTGGGGATTTACCAAAATTAATTGGTGCAAACCCATATTTTTCATGACGCGGGCAACAGAACCGACATTCAATGGGCCTGCGGGTTCGACTAAGACTATTCGGATGTTGGCGCCGGCAGTTTCGAGCATTTTTAATTGGGGAGATTTTTAGCAGAAATTGGGTTGTTTCTTCAGCAACAGGCAAGATGCCTGTTCCACAAGAATTGAATTTTGTTGTGGAACAGGCATCTTGCCTGTTGATAAAAATGGTACAAGATGTGAATTAGTTAATCTACTGTCAAAATTAGCATGGCAAAGCAGCGCTCGAAATCCGATTTACCGACAAAAATGTGCCCGGTGTGCGATCGACCTTTTACTTGGCGCAAAAAATGGGCGGACTGCTGGGATGAGGTTAAATACTGCTCCGAACGCTGTCGCCGCCGCCGTTCGGGCGATCGAGATTAAGAATTTAGAGCAAGTTGCTCGATCGAGGTAAGATTGCAAAGGAAAAATTTTAGGTTATTAGGTTATAAATTATGGCATCGCAACAAATAAAACCAAAGCTAGTTATTCACGGCGGTGCTGGCAGTTCTCTACACAGTAAAGGCGGAATTGAGGCGGTGCGGAAATCGCTTTACGATGTTTTGGAGGAAGTTTATCCGCTGCTGGAAAACGGTGCAAGTGCCGTAGATGCAGTGGTGAGGGGCTGCCAATTGCTGGAAGATGACCCGCGATTCAATGCCGGTACCGGTTCTGTGGTGCAGTCGGACGGTCAAATTCGGATGAGTGCTTCGCTGATGGACGGTTTGATGCAGCGTTTCAGCGGGGCGATTAATGTTTCTCGCGTTCAAAACCCGATCGAACTTGCTAAATTTTTGCAGAATTCGGACGATCGGGTACTTTCTGATTTTGGTTCGGCGGAATTGCTGCGAGAACTTCAATTGCCGATTTACGATCCGATGACGGATTTGCGCTTGCACGAGTGGATGCAGGAACGCCAGGGCAATTTTAGCAAAGCAATGGCTGACGTGGTGGCGGAACCGGCGGGTATGGGTACGATCGGAGTCGTAGCTTTGGATGTCCAGGGACGTTTGGCTGCTGGGACTTCGACTGGCGGCAAGGGTTTTGAGCGCATCGGGCGGGTTAGCGACTCGGCGATGCCGGCGGGAAATTACGCGGCCCAAAGTGCGGCGGTAAGCTGTACGGGGATTGGCGAGCACATTATGGACGAGTGTTTGGCGGCGCGAATTGTGATTCGGGTGACAGATGGTTTGAGTTTGAAAGCTGCTTTTGAGCGTTCTTTTGCTGAAGCTGACGATCGCCAACGGGATTTTGGCGCAATTGGAATTGATGCTAGCGGCGCGATCGCTTTCGGCAAAACTAGCGAGGTGATTTTGGGTGCTTTTCACAACGGTATCCAAATGGGCGATTCATTGGAAATGGGCAAGGGAACGCTGATTTTTATAGCTTAAAAGGGATCTTGAAATAGTCAGTCTGCGGTTCAGAACCCCGACTTTTTGAACAAGTCGGGGCTCTGAACCGCGTTAGTTTTATATCAAATCCGGTGGCATCAGAATTGATATTGTATCTAGTCCGATCGATTGACCGTAATATCCCGGCCGGGCGGGTTTTTGAGATTGTCGTCAATTATTGGCAGATAATTAGGTAGGCGCAAATAAACCTGACAATGTAACAAAATGTGAACCTGCACTTGCCTTTACGATTACTTTGCTTCGGAGCGCGAAAACTAACGTTTAACTAGCAATAAATAATTAATATATTTTTAAGATTCATCTACTTTAAATCATAAAAAGCTATCTTAAACCTAGCCGCAGCTAAACTCGCGACATTGGTTGGTCGCCAGACATTTTAGTGCTAAGCTATTCGCCAAATAACAAGGGTCATGGCATAGGACGACTTCAAATAATATATTATAAGTTAACAATTCGGCAGATCGGGGTCAATAAGTCGATCTGTAGCCTCATTTTTGGAATCAAAGGAGGAACTCAATGAAAATAATCAAGGAAACAGCAACTGAATTAATAATTCAGACTCAAAGCATATTTGATTTTTGGCTCCCTAGTTGTTTATTAATGGCATTTGGACTGTTCTGGCTGACTTTTGATTATCATAAAACAACCCTGAGCTGCCAGCGATTGCAGGCAAAACAAGGAAATTGCCAGTTGGTGCAATCGAATTTACTGGGGTCGAACATCCAAGAAATTCAGCTTGCTTCATTGCGGGGAGCTAAAGTTGAAAAATCTGGCTATAAAAGCAGAGTTGTACTTTTGACTTCTGTTGGCGATGTTCCTTTTACTGCTCACTCGACTACCTGGGGGAACAAAGACGCTGTTGCTTATGACATCAATTTTTTTGTTAAAAATGCAAAAAATCGATTGCTGCGCTTAAGCCAAGACGATCGCTGGTTGGGATGGATAGGAGGCATATTTTTGCTCGCAGCAGTCGGAGCGATCGTCTTGAAAAATAATGAAATCTACAGCTTCGATGGAACTTTAAACACCTTGACTGTGAAACAGCGGGGTTTGTTAGGGCGTAAAGTCATTACACACTCTCTGTGCGAGATTTATGGCGTGGAAGTCGATCGAACACAAGATCGGCAAAATGACACTTGGTACCAAGTAAGACTGTTAGTTTGTGGAGGATCTCGCATATCCCTGCCCAACACTATGAACCTCTACCAGCAAGAAAAAATTGCCAAAGCGATTAACAACTATCTGAACGGGCGATCGACCTGAAAAAAGATAGTTTCTAAAGAAGCGATCGCCCGGAAGATTCGCAGCTATCTAAACGGGCGCTCGCACTGAAATAATAGATTTGCTGTAAGCGCGACCGCGGTGTATACTAATACGTAGATTGTTGGTAAAATTCAAAGAATAAACGCATAAAAATTATCCTCAAGCAAACAACAATTGAATATCGGAGGTATAAGAATGAGTTGGTCATGGCGCTTATTGACTTTTCTTGCATTTGTTGGATTAGTGCTTCTTGTACTCCCTAATAAAACTTTAATTTGTCAGCGAGTAGAGTTAAAAAAAGGTAATTGTCAACTTACAGAGTCAAATTTATTTTGGTCAAATACTCAAGAAATTCCGCTGGAAAGTTTACAGGGAGCTAAAGTTGAAACAGAATTTGGTGATAGTTATGATACCAACAGGATTGTACTGTTAACTAAAGCGGGAGAAATACCTTTTATAAGTGACTCGAATGACAGGGGAAATGTAGATAGGACTGCTAATGATATCAATTCTTTTGTTAAAAGCCTCGATCGTAAATCGTTGAAAATAAATCAAGGCGATCGGTTATATATAATATTTTTAGTCGGCTTGTATCTGTTAGGGCGGTTGTTAATTCTGTTAGTTGGTGTGTTAATATCACTCGGTCAAAAATTTATAGCTTTAGCAAACAAAAATCTCGACAAAAAATAGATAACTTGACTCGCAGCTATCTGAACGAGCGATCGTACTGAAAAAAGATAGTTTCTAAGGGGGCGATCGCCTGGAAAATTCCCAGCCATCTAAAGGGAGCGTGAGGTTTCTTACCAGCTTAACTTGTTAATGAAAAAAGGCGATCGCATATCCCTACCCAGCACTATGAACCAGTACAAGCAACAACAAATTGCCCAGGCAATTAACAACTACCTGAATAATTTGTAGTTGCGCTTCAGCGCTGAGAAAGCTCTGAAGCGCAACTACAAACTTACCTACGGTGTTATTTTTCCCGATCTTTCAACTTCCAGCCTGCCTTGACAACTTGCCGGGAACGGGCAACTACTAAACTGTCATTTGGCACATCTTCAGTAACAACAGAACCCGCCGCGACAGTAACATCTTCTCCCAAAGTTATCGGTGCCACCAGCACGCTGTTAGAGCCAGTTTTAGTCCGATCGCCTATTTGAGTTTTGTGCTTGTTTTTTCCGTCGTAATTCGCCGTAATAGTCCCAGCACCTATGTTGACTTTTTCTCCCAAAGTCGCGTCGCCTAAATAAGACAAGTGAGCGACATTCGTCCGATCGCCGATTTGAGTATTTTTCAATTCTACAAAATTGCCGACGCGGCAGTTTGCCCCAATTTCTGCGTGTCCCCGCAAGTGTGCGTAAGGGCCAATGCGCGAATTTTCGGCCACAATACTGTCAGAAACCACGGAATAAAGCACAGTCACATTTTCCCCAATCTGACTGTTTTCGATCAAACTGCCGGGGCCGATGCGACTCCCAGAGGCGATCGAAGTGTTTCCCCGCAAGTGAGTTTGCGGTTCAATTACCACATCCGGCTGCAACTCTACGGTATCGTCGATCGTAATGCTGTTGGGATCGAGCAGCGTCACTCCCGCCGTCATCCACTTGTCCTTTACCCGCGTTTGCAAAATATCGCAAGCTGTGGCTAAATGTTTGCGATCGTTAATTCCCAATATTTCTCGATCATCTTCCACATCCACCGCCATCACCGGACTGAGGAAATTGACCGTATCAGTTAGGTAATATTCTTTTTGGTCATTGTCTGCCTTCAATTCTGGCAAAATTTTCTCTAAATCCGGCCAGTGAAAGCAGTAAACACCTGCATTAATTCGGTGGTTTTGCTTTTGATATGGTGTGCAGTCGCGGTCTTCGACAATTTGCTGGACTAAGTTTTGACTGTCGGTAAATACTCGCCCGTATCCTTGAGGGTTCGGCAAATTAGCTGTCAATAAAGTAGCAGAGTTTTGGTGCTGTTTGTGAACAGCCATCAATTGTTTGATAGTTTCTGCCCTCAGCAAAGGTACATCTCCATTTAAGACCAGCAAATCTCCTTGAAATCCCTTTAAGTGAGGCAGCAATTGTTGGATGGCGTGACCGGTTCCCAATTGTTCGGTTTGTTCTACAAATTCTAGGGAAGGAGATTGAGGATTTTTCCTCCCCGATCTTTCTTGACCTCGAATCAGGGATTCTTTAACGAGTTCGGCTCGATAACCGACGATGACAAGTCGCCGGCAAATTTCAATTTCTTGACAACTTTGGAGGACTCGCTCAACTAGCGATCTACCGCCCAATTCGTGTAGAACTTTGGGCAAGTCAGATTTCATGCGCGTGCCGCGTCCAGCCGCTAAAATTGCTATTGCTACCATTGTGCGATCGAGTTTTTTGCTATAAAAACTTAAATATTGACTAACTGATGATATCACTCGCTGTCCCTCGGTGGCACTGCGATCGCACAAATTTTTCATCTCAAATTTCCCATCTCGCATCCGCGGGATCGAGGCTTTTTTCAGCCGGATGTCGGTTTTAGGGACGGTGCTTGCGGTTCGACTTAAGGCCGTTGCGGTATCTGAAGTTGCGTCCCCGGTATCAATTACCAGGTTGAAGCAGCGGTATTTTGCGACTTGGCGAAAGGATTTTTGGCTGTACTGTAAACCTGAGTTCGGTTCGTAGAAAGCACTGAAGTCTTTGCCCAAGGGATGCCAGGGGTAGCGAGAGTGATAATTTACATCTTTGGGCTTGGATTTGCCGCGATACATTATACTATTTGTTGAATTTCAGTTATTGTGTTTTCAACTCCAAAAAACTATTTGTGACTTTTTCATTTTTTCTGCCTTCTCTCTTCTATCTTCTGCGTTATCAGGTGTCCAGCTATGACAGAGCTTAATTTTCAGGAACTTGCCAAGCAGGGAAATCCGCCGGCGATCGCATCTTGGCTCAACAGCCAGTTGCAATCTGAAGGCATCACAGCCTCCGCCAATCTCGACGGCGACTGTTTGGATGTAATTCTTGAGGCCGAGCAGGTACCGATAGAAGATACATTAGTTGATTTTGTCCGCAGCGAGCTGACGAATTTGCAGCCGGATTCGATTCGCAAAGTGAAGGTTGAAGGCAGAGAAAGCGGTCAGCTTGCTGCTGCTTGGAGTCAAGAGTTTAGTCTGGAGAGCAGCACTTTTGAACGGCAGAACTTTGGGGAAGAATATGTGGCAAATAATGCTGTTGCGAATATGGACGATCGTACAAAAACCCAGAATAATATTGAGGAGGAGAAACCGCCGGAACTTGCTGCATTTGAGAACCGGCTGCGATCGACTTTCATTGTAGTCGGGCTGGTGACGGGTATGTTGGCGATGGCCGTGGTGGCGTTTGTCGGTAAGATTTGGAACCAGCCGGGAGCCAGTGCGGGGAATAATCCCGATGAAACAGCAAATTTAGCAACTGCACCGGATACTTTTCGAGAGGCCGTTAACAGTGCACTCCAAGCAGCAGAATTGGGGCGATCGGCAAAAACCAAGGAAGATTGGACGACAATTGCCGATCGCTGGCAAGAAGCGGTTTCATTAATGAGAAGAGTACCGATGTCTAGCCCCAACCATCAACTAGCTCAAGCAAAAGTGATCGAGTATCAGAAATATCTACTTTACGCTCAAGAAGCAGCAGTAAATCCCCCTCCACCCACTCCAACTCCCGCAACAGCAGAAAAAGCACCTTCGGAGAAAGCAACTCCTAAAAAATCAAATTCGCCAAAAGAAACGTCGGAAAAAGCAACTCCTAAAAAATCCACTTCTCAAAAAGAAACTTCGCAGAAAGAAAGTCCGCCACCATCCACTTCTAAAAAAGAAACAGCAGAGAAAGCAACTTCTCAGCCATCTCCTGCCGACAAAGCCGAATCAGATAAAAAAGCTCCTTCCCGATAAATGTTAAAATAGAGATTTGAAGAATTATGACTGACAACAACTTAATCGTTTCTCCTGAATGGTTGGCCACCAATACCGACAATCCGCAAGTTGTAATTATTGACTGTCGGTTTTCCCTCGCCGACCCTGAATTGGGACAAAAACAATATCAAGAAAGTCACGTTCCGGGAGCTTTTTATTTAGATTTAAACCGCGACCTTGCGAGTTCAGTTGGCAAACACGGCGGCAGACACCCCCTGCCAAATATTGAAGAATTAGCTGCGAAATTGAGCGCGATCGGCATTAATTCAGCAGAAACTTTAGTCGTCGCTTATGACGATTCGCGGCTGGCTTTTGGGGCTCGCTTGTGGTGGCTGCTGCGGTATATGGGACACAGCAAAGTAGCTTTGTTAGACGGGGGTTTCAGCGCCTGGAAAGCGGCGGGCTACCCGGTAACAAATACTTTGCCAGAAGCCCGCGAGGGTAACTTTGTTCCTCGTTTGCAGCAGGATTTGGCGGTAGATATTGAGGCTGTCAAAGAACGAAAAGACTTGCCGGGAAAGGTTTTGGTTGATTCGCGGGAAAGCGAGAGATATGAAGGTTTGCGGGAGCCGATCGATCCGATTGCAGGTCACATTCCGGGCGCGGTTAACTATCCTTGGCAAGGGGTGACGGATGAAACTGGAAAAGTGCGATCGGCTTCCGAACAAAAACAGCGGTGGAGGGAATTAGAAAAAGCGGACGAAATTATTGTTTACTGCGGTTCCGGGGTGACGGCTTGCGTCAATTTACTGTCTTTAGAAATCGCTGGAATTCCCGATGCTAAACTTTATGTCGGTAGCTGGAGTGACTGGTGTTCTTATACCCATTCTGAAAATTAGCATCTGTAGGGACACGGCAATGCCGTGTCCCTACTTTTAATAATTGGTATAAGATTGATGATTATAGGAAATAAAATCATATCAATTCCGGCTGCACCGGAATGATATAGAGGACACGGCAGTGCCGTGTCCCTACCACGATCAATTGTAGGGACACGGCACTGCCGTGTCCTCCGTTTATATCATTCCGATGAAGAGCGGAATTGATATCATACCCTAAAAATCAAAATAAATATAAGGCAAACCGCCCTCGGGAGCCAACACCCAAACCGCATACAAACAAAGCGGCACCAAGACTAATTTCACCGGCCAATTTAACTCTAATTTCAAACCCCGGTTCAACGCATAATTAGCCAGCATCGCCGCAGCCAAAGTCGCCAACATCCAAGTTAAATGCACTCTTTCCAAACCCAAAGCTTCGCCATAAACTTTATCTGCAAACTGCACGTCAGCAGCGTGTCCCCACAAATGCGAAATCGCCCATCCAGAATCCTTTAAATCGGGAAGGCGGAAAAATATCCAACTACCAAAAACCATCGCCTGAGTCAACAGCCAACCGATCGCAATGCCGATCGGATTTTCCCACAAAAACTCCATCCGCCATTGCTTAAACACCACATCAGTCAGCCTGTGAACCGCCAAAGCCAAACCGTGCAAACCCCCCCACACAATAAATCCCCAAGCTGCCCCGTGCCAAATTCCCGCAATTAACATGACGATCGACAAATTCAGACAAGTGCGCCACAAACCGACTCGCGAACCCCCCAAAGGAAAATACAAATAATTCCGCAGCCAATCCCCTAAAGTCATGTGCCAGCGCCGCCAAAAATCAGCTATGCTGGCACTAAAATAAGGGAAATCAAAATTTGGTGGCAAATACCAACCCAGCAGCAAAGCAGTACCGCGCGCCATGTCAACATAGCCGCTAAAATCGAGATAAAGTTGCAGCCCGTAAGCAAAAATTGCCAGCCACAAATCCTCGCTACCCGCCCGCTGCAAGTTGGTAAAGCTTAAATCGACATAAATTCCCAAGTTATCTGCGAAAAGACCTTTTTTTACTGCACCGAAGGCGATCGTCCAAAGTGCCTCAGAAAGGCGATCGGGCGTCGGAAAATTCTGAGATTTCAGTTGATAGATCAAGTTGTGATACCGAGTAATCGGGCCGGAAATTAGTTTCGCAAAAAACAACTTGTAAGCAGCAAAGTGCAGCAGCGAAGTAGCAGCAGGCGCGCCTCGGTACACGTCAATCAAATAAGCAATGCACTCAAAGCAAAAGAAACTCAATCCCAGGGGCGCGATGACGTGAGTTTTCACCCAGTTAGCACTGTCGAGAGCAAAAGGCCAATTGAACAAAGTGCCGATCGAACTCAAGAAAAAAGGCACATACTTAAAACCCAAAAGCAGCAACACATTCAGCCCAATTCCTATCCACAGCAGCAACAAGCGGCGACGGTTCCAAGATTCATTAGCAATCCGCCAATCTAGAGGTTCCCCAATCGCCATAGCCAAGAAGTAATTAAACAAAACGCCAACTAACAGCAGCGGAATGTACACAATTTGCAGCGAAGCGTAAAAAATCAGACTAGCCGCCAGCATGATGAACAGCCGCCACCACCGCAGCGGAACCAACCAGTAAGCCGCAAACAAAACTAACAGAAACAGGGCATATTGAAGGGAGATGAAAGTCATACCATTTTAGATTTTAGATTTTAGATTTTAGATTTTAGATTGGGGAATGGCTTACTATATAAGGGTTTGGCTCTTGCTTACAGTTGCATTATTTTTTAAACAGGTGTCATTTTTTACTAATAAATAAGCTCGAATATTTGATCGAAACACGGCGTCGCACTCAAGGCGTGTCAATAATTCGGCTAAAACCCTCTGTATGTCTCATTTTTGCCCCAGCCTCGATCGCCCTCGCATCCCGCGGCTGTTTCACTCTCAGGAAAACGAGGGTTTTGTAGGGGTAGTGCCAACAGTGCCTACCGCCACCGACGATCCAATGTGCGTTTCAGGTCTCGGGGCAGGCGCGGGGGGATTGCCCCGCAGCGAGAATGAAACAGCCCTGCCTCGGATCGGCCTTAAAAAGGTTGACTTTGAAAGTGCTTCCAGTTACCCCTTAAGAAGCTAGGGGCGATCGAGACTCTCGTCAGAGTCATATTTATCATGGATTTTAGCCCATCGCTGACACGAAAAAATGCTCTCAGTAAGTCCCTACTATATAGTGGGCAACTGAGAGCTGCTATATTTTACAGCACAAATTTTAAATGCTGTTGCAAATTAAATAAATATTGCCTGCTATCAAATAATATCAGTTTTAGGAATGACGCACGGGTGGTCAGAAACCTGGTTTTTATGGCAAAAATACTGCATTCCGACCTTTAAAACTGGTAAAAACCCGGTTTCTTTGGAATTTAGGCGTCCAAGACTAAGTTTAAACGGAACTTACCCCTGCAGGGGGTAGTTTCGGTGGCTGTATTCTTTGAGCCGTATTCGTTTTAGCTATTTGGCAGTTCCAATTTTGTAGCCATGTATTTAAGATTTTCTTAATATTTAGAACCAAAGTATTGCTGTATCATAAAATTAACTCAAACCCGCTCCACATAAGGGTTGTAAAAAGTTGTAGTCATGTACTTGATTTTCCCGCTCCAGGAAAGTCTTGCCCTGTAATGGTTTCAGAAGAAATGAATCTTATGTGCGGGGTAAGTTCCGTTTAAAAAAGTCTTGCTACAATCCTCAACCTTATACCAATTCAGTCCTGGACTGCGCAACTCGATCGGCAGACAAATCCTCGTATTCGCACGTTTCTAAATGTTTTGAGCCGATCGCAATCGCAGGTATTTGACAAGTAGCCGGATCGGACTTCAACTCTTCCAAAACTTGAAATCCTGTCAGGTCCGGCATCATAATATCGATAAAAATTGCTTGCGGTTGCTCTTTGATAGCCGAGAGCAAACCTTAGCGCCGTTGGTCGCTTCGATCGCAGTACAATGAATTTCTGCCAGCAAGTCTTTCAGCAAATACCGAAAAACTATCTTCATCCTCCCCACTCAAAACTTTTGCTGCTGAATCCGGCGCTGGCGAGCCAGAATTTGCGATCGCCAGCGGTATTTCATCTCCCTTAGCAGCCGACATTTCCAAAGGGTCTTCTATATCTCCAGGATACAGTATCGGCAGTTTGACAAAAAAAGTCGAGCCGACTCCGGGCGCACTTTTGATTTCAATACTTCCCCCCAAAAATTCCGCCAGTTTTTTGCACAGAGACAATCCCAAACCAGTGCCTTTGACGCGCTTCTGTAAAGAATTTTCCAGTTGAACAAATTCTTCAAAAATCCGCGTTTGGTCGGCAGGGGAAATGCCAACGCCCGTATCTGCCACGGAAAAAGTAACTGTTCCCTCGTCTCCAATTTCTGCGGCAACTCGAACTTCGCCTGCTTCGGTAAATTTGAGCGCATTAGAAATCAGATTGCGTAAAATCTGAGAAACTTTTCCCTCGTCGGTGGTGAGGGTTGGAAGTTCAAGAGGCCCTTCAAAAACCAGAGCAACAGCAGAGTTTTGGGGCAGCAGGGGGCGCATCATTCCCCGCAGCGCGCTGAACAAATCTTCGACTTCAAAATCAGCCAAGCGAACAGTTAGCTTTCCGGCTTCCACTTTGGCTAAATCTAACGAGTCGTTGACAAGTTCTGCGAGAGACTCGGCGGATTTGTAAATGTAATTTACTTGCTTGTCCTGTTCGGCTGAAAGTTCTCCGTCGAGGCGATTTAACAATATTTCGGAAAGGCTCATAATTGCCGTTAGCGGAGTGCGAAACTCGTGGCTCATATTGGATAAAAAGCTGGTTTTGAGTTCGCTGGCGCGCCGGAGAGATTCGGCTTTGTCGTTCAATTCAGCGTAAAGTGCCAGGACTCCGCGATTGGTATCTTCTAGTTGTTGATTTAACTGTACGAGTTCTTCTTGACGCTGGCGGAGTTCGTCTAAAGTGCGCAGTAATTCTTGATTTTGCTGCTGAATTTCGGCGTAGGGATCTTCGGGAATTTGGCGCGCTAGTTTGTCAACTAATTGATTTAGTTCGATCGCACTGAGCGCAGGCATCTGTTTGGAAAACTGCTTAACTAATTGTACAGCCGTTCCGCGATCGGGCGCAGTGTCGATTTGCACTTCGTCCATCAACCGTTTCGCTGCTGCTAAACCGAGTCCCGCGCCGGTTTGCGATCGAAAATTGGGACTCAACACCGTCGGTAAATCAGCAATTCCCGGCCCGGTGTCAGAAATCCGAGTCCGAAAAATTTGGGGCGATTCCCCTTCTACAATGAATTCTACTTTGCCGCCGCCTGCATATTTGAAAGCATTGCGAGCAATTTCGGAAACTGCTGTGGCGATGCGGGTTTGTACTTGGGAATCGAATCCCAGCCCTTTAGCAATTTGGCGAGCTCTTTGGCGTACTTGTACGATGTCTTGTTCAAAACGGACTTCCGTCGTCAGGATTGGGTAACTCACGCTGCTTCTCTTACCTTGGCTACTATAACTGTCATGTCATCGCGAGTGCGTTTGAAGTCCCGGTAGAGCACGGCTGCGATTAAAGCAGGATGTCGGGAGGCTAAACCCGGGTAGCGGTTTAAATTCCACTGCGCCGCCAAACCGTCGGAGTGCATGATGAGTAGGGACTGCTGCGACCAAGGATAGACAAATTCTGCTACTTTTCGCATCATATGTCCAACTGTGCCGTTGTAGGAAACCATGCTGCGGCTTTGGTTATCTGTGACAACTACACCGCTGATGTTGCCAATTCCGGCAAAACAAATTGTTTGTTGAGTACGATCTATTTGGGCGATCGCCGCAGCCGCTCCTCTGGTATTTTTTAAAGCAGCGTGCGCCTTCTCTAAAATTGCTTTCGGCCCGAATTTGGCGTTTTCTTGAAATACGCGCACTGCTTCGCGAGACGCTTCCTCCGCCAAATCCCCGTAGCCGAGCCCGTCTGCAACTAAAATCAGGTTTTTGTCAAGGTGATTTTCCGCAGCCCAGGAATCCCCGCAAATTTGCTCTCCTGCTTTTGGCAAGTGGATGACCCCAAATTCCAAGTAATTGCTGTTTTGGGAGGCTTCCCGGCTATTTTGGGTCGGTTCCAGCCGCGCTAATAAGGCTGTCCCCAGTTTCGGTACAGAATGAATATCAAAAAAATTAGAGAGGCGTTTAATTGCCCCCAGTCCGGTTCCCGGGGTTCCCGCTGTAGAAAAACCGTCCCGCATACACAGCGCGACATTTGCCATTCCTTGCCCCCGGTCTAGCGCTACTATTTCAATGCTATATCCTGCTGCTGTTTTGAATGTTCGCAGCAAAATTTCTCCTTCGCGGGCGTGCTTGACCGCGTTTTTTGCTGCTTCGGTGGTAACAATTGCCACTTTACCGCGATCGGTCTCGTTAAATCCGACTTCGGCCGCGAGGGCGACTGCGATTCGCCGCGCTTCTCCGACTTGACTTTCTTCTGTTACGGGCAGGGCTACGGCATCTATCATTTTTTATCAGCTCTCACAATCAAATCCTCCAGACGCCAACCCTCTCCGGGTATAGTGCAGTGCGGGATTGCAAGAATCACTTCTTGGCTTTGCTGGTTGATTTTTATACCTATTAAAAAAATAATACAACTATACGCAAATTCCAAACCCCGATCGTCCTCACTCGTTCTCAATTCTTTAATCTAAAATCTCAACTCTCAAATCGTCTTGTTAAATATTACTTCCTCACCGCCAGCGGACGATCGCAATTTTAGTCCCCTTACCCACTTTGGAAACAATCTCAAATTCGTGCATCAACCGCTTAGAACCACTGAGTCCCAAACCCAAACCGTGATTAGAAGTATAACCGTCAGTCATTGCCAATTCGATGTCTGGAATTCCCGGGCCCTTGTCTTCAAATATCAGCCGCAGCCCTTTGCGGGTGCCTAATTGGAGCGTTTCGAGAGTTACAGTTCCCCCTTTGCCGTAGTCTACAGTATTGCGGGCGAGTTCGCTGGCTGCGGTAACGATTTTGGTTTGGTCTACTAAACCGAATCCCATTGCTACAGCCCAAATTCGCACTTGCTGTCGGACGTGGACTATATCGGATGACGATCGGATTTCTAGTGTCTCACGTTTTGACATGGCTACTCTACTAAAACAGAACTTCTCGACAAAACATAGGACTTACGCTCATCCACCGAGTTTCTCGTCAGCAATCTTGAGTTTGTCAACAAGCTATCTACAAACAAACCAGATTTCATTACTGCCTGTGCCTCAGTTATGGGACAATTTATCGACTGCTTACGCATTCTCGCCAGGAGAAAAACCCAAGGATTTTCGCAACAAAATCATGCCCTTTTCAACGCTTAAAGCTGTGCGGACTCCTGTCAGGGAAAGCCCCAACTCAACGAGCGTGATCGCAACCGCTGGCTGCATCCCGACCACAACTGTTTCAGCATCTAAAATTCGCGACATACTAGCGATATTGTTGATAATACGACCGATAAAAGAATCTACTATTTCTAGGGAAGAGATTTCTATTAAAACACCTTTGACTCCGGTTTTGACGATGCGGTTTGTCAGGTCGTCTTGCAGCGTCATTGCTAAGCGGTCGTGCATATCTACTTGAATTGTTACTAGCAAAAATTCTCCCATTTGAAGTATCGGTATCCGTTCCACAAATCCACCTCTATTTTAATTTTCACTTAATTTTTTAGGCAAAAAGGCAATATTTTTTATTTTTCCTCTTGTTGAATATTTTTTATAGTTAAACCTTGGCGCTGCAAAGCGACTTTAAAAGCATCTGCTAAAGTCGCTTTTGTCAGAATATCCTGCAAGTCAACTCCCAAATGAACTATGGTTTGAGCTATTTGCGGGCGAATGCCGCTGATGATGCACTCAGTACCCATTAAACGGGCGGCGGCGACAGTTTTCAATAAATGTTGAGCAACTAAAGTGTCAACAGTCGGCACACCTGTAATATCTAAAATCGCAAATTCTGAGCCGGTTTCCATGATTTCCTGCAACAGAGTTTCCATGACTATTTGAGTGCGGGCGCTGTCGAGAGTCCCGATCATGGGCAAGGCAAGAATGCCTTGCCAAAGCTTGACTACGGGAGTTGACAATTCGAGCATTTCTTGCTGCTGGCGTTCGATGACTTCTTCGCGAGCTTTGAGAAAGATTTCTGTCACCCAAAGGCCTAGCTGGTCTAATAAACTGGTGGAAAGCCAAAGTTGTTCGACAAGTGCGTCGCGGTTTTGTGTGAGTTCGCGACAAAGCCGATCGAACAATGGCTTTTTGAAGCATAAAATGAAACTCGCTATCTCTGAGGGAGTAAAGCCTCTCTGAACGCGCGACCGCGAAACTTCTGCTAGCAACACCCGCATATTTTCCCATTCGGGTGTCTGGATGTCGCTAAAGTTACCGTGCCCGACTGCAATGTGGAGCAATTGCAGGAACTCTTGACACTCGGATCGCAATTCTTTTGCTCTCATCAAGTCGTCCCGCCGCAGCCCGGTATTTTGCAGTTCTTTGAGCCAATCTGCTAGTAGCTCTGCTTTGTGTCTTTCTAGGATTTCCGCGATCGTGTTATTGCTTGTGAGTTCCATTGAAATTATCTCCTGCGTAACAATTGGGATGAAGTTGTACGAGCGATTCCCTACGGGATAGCTTCGCACGCGCGTACTTTAGTATTTTTTGATGGGGCAACTTTTGAGTTTAGCTCACTGTTTGCTATTTGCGATCGGGGGTTAAACGCCTAACTGCAAAATGCGTTTGACGATCGCGCTGGTAGAACTGGGAACTTCTATTTCGATCAAGGAAATTTTGCCACCTCCGGCGATAACGGCCGGTGCTTCCGGCAGAGTTTCGAGTTGATAGTCGCCTCCTTTAACGTATATATCTGGCTTCAGGATATTTATCAGTTTAGTTGCTGTAATCTCGGAAAAAATTACTACGGCGTCTACTGGTTTGAGGGCAGCTAACACTTCGGCTCGCTGATTTTCCGGTACGATCGGGCGGGGCGGCAATCCCGGCTGCTGCGGTTTGATAGCTTGCACGCTGGCGTCGCTATTCAAGCCCACCAGCAGCGATCGCCCCAACTTTTTTGCGGCCTGCAAATACCGGACGTGACCGCAGTGCAGGATATCGAAGCAGCCGTTAGTAAACACGATCGGACGCCACTTGTCCGGATCGGATGCGATCGATCTTTCCAATTCTCTCAACGTGTAAACACCAGAAACCATTGCACTCACCACCAGCAAATTTGAACAGCGATGAATTATCCTACCAAATAATGTGATAGAAGAACATCTTTGCCATTGAACAATCAATCACTCAAGCTGCCAATAATTAGTCCTTGGCAATTAGTAACTGGTAATTAGTAATTGCTCGCTCTTAAGCAAGAAGGAATCAGCAAGAATGCTAGAGCCGCGAAGCTGAGCGGGTCAACAGAAGGAAAAAGTAAAAAACAGCTACTGGTGTATCTGTGACTTCCCTGTAGTGCTGTTGGTAATTGGAGCTTAAAAAGCTTGGGAAACAATTATTTATTCCACCCCTCTCTTATATCAATTACTATAAGACAGGGGATTTAGTTCCACAGCGTCGGGCAGGCGATCGGGTGGTGGAAGCCCTAGGGGGTGAAACCCAACAAAGCCCGATCTTCATGTGTCTACGATCTCTGACACCGCCGCGAGCGAAAGCTAGTTAAAAGCACCGAACCCAAGCGCGTACAACTCATCTATGCCCTGCACTCGTCAGACTCTAGAAAAAGCCAGCAGTGGCTTGCTGCCGTTTCTGTGTGCTATCTTGACCAAGCTTTACAGCCACCCCAGAAGCGCGCCGCCTTCTGTGTCAAACTCTCCATACCTTTGCAGAAACTCGACCCTTTGGGGTCGCAACCGCACCCCAGAAAACCCAGGGGCAAGTCGAGGTGAGTACCCGAACGAGCTATTTTGGTGGAAAATAACTTAACTCGTTCAACAAAATCCAGTCAACTACCCCTTTGAATCTAACGGTGTAGAATTATCTAACACGAATTATGAAAGCAACTAATAGCCGTCAATTTTCTTCAGTAGCTGCTCGAACTCTAAAAGTAGTCGGGATTATCTTGATTCTCTCTGCTTTGCTTGACTGCATTGTTCTGTCGCTGCCGGGAGAAACCTCCGACATTCTCAATCGAGGCTGGCAGCTTGCGGCAGCAACTCAGATAGTTGACCGAGGCATTATTCCTTTGATGGGTATAGCCATGCTAATGACGGGCTTTTGGGTGGACAGCAGCAGTGGAGTCTCTATTGAGAGGCGCAATGTTTGGCTGGACTTGCGATTCTGGGCGCTGTTGATTTCCAGCTTGTTAGGGCTAATTTACCTATTGCTGGTTCCCGTTCACCTCAACAATACTCGTTTGGAACTCAAGGATGCTCTCACTCAAGTGGATACAGAAGCGGGACAAGCGGAAGGTCAACTAGAGGCGCAAATTAAAAGCGATCAGTTTAAAGCTCAGGTAGAACAGCTCAAAAGCCAGCGCCGCACTCAGATAGCCGCCCTGCTGCAAGACGACGGGAAGCTGCAACAAGCACTCAAGAGTCCAGATGTTCCCAAGGAATTGAAAGCTGTGCTTCAGGAGTCGAAAAATGACCCGAAAGCACTCGACAAATTCCTCGAACAGCAAGCCCAAGAACTGCCAAATCAAGCTCGCAACGAGATTCGCACCCGCAAGCAACAAAAAGAGAAAGAGTTAAGAACTCGATCGAGAAATTCGAGTTTGCAGACGGGAATCAGCAGTTTGCTGTTAGCCATTGGCTACATTACTGTTGGTTGGACTGGATTGAGAACTATGGGAATTCTGCGGTTCGGCCGCCGCAAAATGTGATCGGCGCTGGCAGGGATCGCGCAAGTCGAGACATCCCTGAGAAATAAATACTTGATTTGCCTGATAGTTTGCCCTTACTGAAAGCTGGGAATGTTCTCAATTTATATTCTGACTTACAACGAAGAGATTGATATCGCCGCTTGCATTGAATCGGCACTGCTTTGTGACGATATCATTGTAGTTGATTCTTTCAGCAGCGATCGCACCCTTGAGATTGTTCAGAACTATCCCGTGCTCCGGGTGCAGCACCCTTTTGAAACTCACGGACGCCAGCGGACTTGGATGCTGCAAGAAGTCCCGTGCAAGTACGAATGGGTTTACATCCTCGAAGCTGACGAGCGGATGACGCCTGCACTGTTTGCTGAATGCTTAAAGGCGATCGAAAGTCAAGAATATATCGGCTATTACGTAGCTGAAAAAGTAATATTTATGGAGCGCTGGATTCGCCGCAGCACTCAATATCCCCGCTATCAAATGCGCCTGTTTCGCAAAGACCGAGTGTGGTTTACTGACTACGGTCACACTGAACGGGAAGTCTGCAACGGGCCTACTCACTTTTTGAAGGAAACCTACCCTCACTATACTTGCAGCAAAGGTCTTTCCCGCTGGATTGAAAAGCACAACCGCTACTCGACTGACGAGGCGGCTGAAACTCTCCGTCAATTAGAAGCAGGTCAAGTAAATTGGTGGGATTTATTGTTTGGCGCGTCGGAGGTGGAAAGGCGCCGCGCTTTGAAAGATTTTTCTTTGCGCTTGCCTTTGCGGCCTGTGGTGCGCTTTTTCTATATGTATATTTTACTCGGCGGATTCCTTGACGGCCAAGCGGGATTGGCTTGGTGCACGCTGCAAGCTTTTTATGAATATCTAATTTTGCTGAAAGTTTGGGAAATGAAGCATATGCCGCTGCCCAATTTAGACGGAGTGGAGGAACCGTCTATTTCGGAAGTAGTAAAAGTTGAGCCGTCTAAAGTTTCTTATAATCTTGGCGCTTCCGATACTCGAAATTAAAAATCTGTAAGCGGTAATCGATAATCGGTAATTAAGCCCTGGCGCATCTAAATTTTACAGTCAAGTGTGATGAAATTATTCTGGGGTGTCCCGACCGAAAAATATAACTCAAGCTGCCGGACAGTTTAATAAGCTGTCGCGCATTTAAATTGTATATTCAGAGCGCGCTACGAGAGGCCACCCCACAAAACGGGGAATTGTTTTTTAACCGGAACTTACCCCGCACATAAGATTCATTTCTTCTGAAACCATTACAGGGCAAGACTTTCCTGGAGCGGGA
>NZ_JAUBTB010000051.1:0-57367 GCF_036704965.1 Microcoleus sp. F10-B2
TTCGTGGGTTTGAGGTTTTTGTAGGCGCAAGCGGGCAGCGGGAATCGAACCCGCATAATTAGCTTGGAAGGCTAAAGGGCGATAATTCTGAACTGCTTGTCTGCAAACAGTTCTAGGGATTGCGCTATTGGGCTGTTAGAGAATTGTATTCATTCTGTATTCAAATGGGTATTATGGGGGTGTTGAGTTGACAGAAAATTATGGTCAATCTTCCACCTAGCAAAGCTAAAAAAGGTTCCGTAGTCGTTCAAACCAATCAGGGGCGACTACGCTTGCAGATGCCGAGACAGCTTTATGGGGGCAATCAAAAATTCCTGTACCTGAATCTGGCAGATACCCCGGAAAACTGGGAACTGGCAGAAGCTAAAGCACGGGTGATTGAATCTGATATCAAGTTTGAGCGGTTTGACCCCACGCTCAAGAAGTACAAGCCGCAGACTCACTTGACTGTTGTTGAAACTGTCAAGCCTAAGCCGGAACTGACGCTGACTAAGTTGTTTGCTAAATACTTGGAGTTTAAGAAGCCAGCACTCAAGGCCACAACTTTTAACTACTTGGTGACGGGAATTCAGAGCTATGTTGACCGCTGTCCTCACCAGCCCCTATCAGAGGACAGTGCTTTGCAGGTACGCGCTTGGTTGTTGGAGGATACGACTAACAGCATGACTAAGAGGATTTTGACTCACCTAAATGCAGCAGTAAAATGGGGGATTAAGTTCAAGATTGTGAAGGGGTTGACTGCTTCCCCGTTTGAAGGGATGGCGGCGGAATTGCCCAAGCACAATTGGGAAAGTGACCCTGAGCCTAATGCCTTTACGGCTCAAGAGAAAGAGTTGGTGTTAGAGGCTTTTAAGAACCACAGAGGGACGTGGAACGGGAGGGGAGAAACCGGGCAAAAGTTTTGTTTTTACTATCCTATGGTGCAATTCTGGCTGCTGACTGGATGCCGTCCCTCGGAAGCTGTGGGGTTGCGATGGAGCGACATCGCTCCTGACTTTTCTCACATTGTGTTCAACGGGAGTATACAGCACCCAAGCGGTAAGGAGACAAGGGTTGACGGCAGTAAAAACAATAAGCGGCGTAAATTTCCTTGCAATCAAGAACTGATTCAGTTGTTGAAAAGTATCAAGCCACAAAATCTGACTGATAAAGACAGACTGGTTTTTCCGTCACCTATTAAGGGCGGGGCGATTAACTACAACAATTTCACTAAGCAGGTATGGCATAAGTTGGTTGACCCGATTACTGAAAGCACCCGCCAACATCAACAGGATTGCAAGACAACTACGCCTTACTCTTGCCGGGATACTTTTATCAGCGAACAGGTTGGTAAGGGTGTACCGAGTGCGGTGGTTGCTAAATGGTGCGATACGTCGGAGAAAGTGATTAATGCTGTGTATTTAGACGGCAAGATTTTGGAGCATTTACGCCCGCTTTGATGCTGTTAATATGTTGATTCTACGGGCAACTTTTGGAACACAAAACTTTACAGCTACCTATTGACACGGTGGCTGTAAACCTGCACTCTAAAGGTAAGGAAGATTGATGCGCGACTGACAAGCGATTGGACCCGCTAGCCAAGTCACGACTTCCCCGACGATTAAAACACAACCGTTGGAGCTTAATAATTATGCCAATTTCGGCGCGGTTCCCTGATGGGCGATCGCAAGTCTTTACATTTCCCCGGCGCGAACTCTTGCAGAGCTTAGTATCGGTAGCTCTACCATTACTTGTTCCGCGCTCTCAACCAGTCGATTCTTTTTTCGGCGGTCGCCCCCTGCCACAATTCAAGATTGGCGATTTGGTCGCTGAGGATTGGATTAACGACAGTGACGACGAAGACGGCGAGGACGAACACCACACGGAATTTGGCGAAGTTTTGGGTGTCAGGTGGCTCCCTGAAGGACACTCATGTTATCCAGCTAATGTCTGGCTCTACTACATTTGCTGGACGCACAGCACCTGTCCGGGCTACAGCTATCCTTGTTACGGCGGCGAGCCGACTGAGGCTGAACGATTGAGGCTTGTTAGCCATGACTGAGCCTGCCATCAGCTACCGTCGCATTGACCGACTCAAGGCGATCGCCTTTGACCGTGGCTTCACCAACGAAGATGCCAAACAGTTCGGAAAACTCAGCAAAACTGCCACATGGGAAGCGCTGCTAGAACTCTACCTCGTTGACGGCGAAACGCTAGACAGCTTGCTAGACACACCGCTAGACAATGTAGACAGCATTAGTGTAGACACTGTAGACACCCTCGATTGGACTAACGACGGTTCGTACCCCGTGTGCTTTGCCCGCCAGACTTCCACCAGCTTTTTAGACTGGGTTGACCTCTCTCAACTCGTCGCACTCGTACTCGCGTCGGCGGGAGTGTTCGTGCTGGCTATGAGTTTGTGGCGACAAATCAACCCCCTGAATTTATTTCCCCCAGTCCGCGTAAACATTCAAATTGGGACAAAATTATGAGCTTACAACTGCGCCTGTTCGGTGGTAATTCCGATGCCGGAAAACTCACTGCCAGCAACGACGGCGGACACGCTATTGACAAATCAAAAGTTCTGGCAAGCACTGACGCAAGCGTTATCACACCGTTAAATCCCGGCAACTTTTCCAGCATCCGCAGCGTTCCAGTTGTGCCAGCACCGCGCTATTTCACTAAGGAAGAAGCGGACGCCGTGAAGGACTTGGCAAAGGAAAAAACAGACGGGGCAAAACAGTCTAAACGCGCATATGAAGCGCTGGCAAAAGTTGAAGAAGCCGATGCCAAAGTTCACCGCCACCACCGCAAATACGAAGGTGCTGTAGCCGATAACGAACTGAGTAAAAAGCGCTCAGACACTCGACTGGCTAAGCACTTGCACAGCTTGCGTCCCGGTTATGCGCGACTGGGTTTAGGGATTGATAAAGCTGAGAATGATGCTCGTACTCGCATTGACGAAATTAAAGCCAAGCTGACCGGAGGGACTAACTAAATGAAAGCGATGTATCTGGCAAACTACTTCGTTGCCGGATGCGTCGCTTTCTCCCTTTTGGGGTGGATAGCGAGCCTGCATCCGATGGCAACGAAAGCGGTTTTATTCTTGTTAGTAGCAATTGCAATTGCTTGGGGGCTGAGTTGGCTGCTTGACTACTCCCTGAGTAAATGGCTCAAGATTTCAGTCGCTGACTTGCAAGCACTTTTAATCGGCGGTTTAGCGATGCTGCTGATTGGTTTGGGGGTGTTTCTATGCAGCTAAAACTGTTTGTGTTGAGTGCGTCCTCTGTAGTGCTGTGGTTGACTCCACTAGCAGCGCTAGACAAAAAGCTAGACATTCACAAAGCACTGCAAGGGGTGAGTTTGTGCGCTGCGATTGCTTGTGCCGTTACCGCTGGCAACATCGCTCGTCAATTAGCTGACGAGGGAGAAATTGAGGCAATTAAAACCAGGGCAATCACTGCTGATGTGGTGGATGAAATCTCGACAAGCGTATACATTTCTCAGAAACAAAGACAGCAGGAAGCAGAACAAATTCTGGCAACAAACGAACGAACCGACGAACAAGAGGCAGAACTCGATTCGATAAGAGAATCATTAGAACTGCTACTGAATCAGACTTCTGGCGATTCGGGCGAACTGGCAGTAGTGAATTTATCCACCAAGCAGCGCGAACAAATCGAACTGATTCTCCAATGTCACGCCAAAGGCATCACCGGCAAAAATAAAATTCTCAAAGAAGTTTGGGGAGTCAGTGCAGGTAGTAGTCAAGCCTACCGGGACGCGAAGGCTGAATATGAATACTTGATGCCGTTTGTGAAGGGGGAAGGTGATGACTAGACAGCCAAACATCCCAACTACAGCAGCCTTGAGATTGACTGGTACTAAGTCAGAAATAGAGTTAGTATTGGCAGTTTTGCGAGGCAAGGATTTCTTCTGGAAAACTAACGGCAAGTTCTACCCGCAGCGGGGGGACGAGAATCAGTACGCTTACTACCTCAACGACTTGCAGTTACCTCAACTGGGTGCAGCAGTTCCGCCGTCAACACCGGGGGAGCCACAGCCTCGACCTTGGGATGCGGTTTTGGGAGGTCAGGGCGAAAATCATCAACGTTGAGGTTGAGTCCAAGCGCTTAGTAGGTGAGTAATGCGCGTCGGAGGAGCAAACTAGCTCCCCCCGACTGTATCACCTACTCATCAGGCGATCGTAAAACACCATTGACTCCCGCCAAACTCTACGAGCTTGCGTAGCTTGCCACACTCTATAATTTTTCTAAATTTTGATGACACAGCCATTAGGCGATCGTAAAACAGCACTGACACCTCGGAAACTTGTAAAGTTTCCGGTAGCAAACAACACGCTACCTTTTGCCAGTACAGTGACAAGACAGTTGCATAGCCGCTCAAACTCTACAAGTTTAAACTGTCATACCGAACGCTATCCATTTGCAAAGCTGGAATAAAGCGGTTGCATACCCCTCAAAACCCATAGAGTTTCTACTGCCCTAACGACCGCTATCCACGCGCTTATTCAAGAGTTTTAGCTCTTACCTGTCGCCATCCGTGCAAGCCTATATCGGCTGTAGGCTGCATACCAAGCAATCGCTATAATGAAACAACGCGAAGGCCTGAAATGGATACCACGTTCTATCTGCGGTTTGAGAAGGGGAGTAGGGTCGCGCTTATGGCAAGGATGGACAGAGATAACCGCTGATTGCTGACACGCTTCCTGCCTCCAATACTTTCACCTATTCTTAAGTAGTAATCGGGATAGGCGCCTAAAGCCAGTCGCCTACCTATCTCATCCAATGGCTTAAAATCTGTACACACAGCAAAAAACCGCTCTCTCTTTGTTTGGCGACGTAGTGAAGAACGGTTTTGCTGAATTCACCACAAGGTAAATACAATCATGTCTCACCATCATAACTCGACTAACGGGCAAACTTCAAGTACCCGCAATCTTATCCGTGTAACCAAAGATAATCCTTGCGCTCACTGCGGCAAACCTGACTGGTGCTACCTAATCGGCAACTTGTCAGTCTGCAATCGCGACCAGCCGCCCGCTGATGGGTGGGAGGCCACCTCGAAAGCAGACAAGGACGGCAAAATTTTCTATGCCCGCCCTCAAGAGAAAAAAGCAATCCGTCCCCGCCAGACTCGTTACTGGGAATACCCCGCCCGCGACGGTTCACCCTTGGTGCGTGTCGTGCGTTTTGATGACGGGAAAGGTGGCAAAAATGGTAAAGGTGAGGCTGACTGGCATCAAGAACATTGGGGCAAATGCAAAGCTTCCCGGCAGATTGGCTGGGTAGTAGGGACTAAAGATGTACCTCGCGAGAATATCCCTGTTTACCGCTACGCAGAGGTCAGAAAGGCGATCGCAAATAATGAACTTATTTTCATTGTTGAGGGGGAATCCTGCGCTGATACTTTGTGGAATTTAGGTTTGGCTGCTACCTGCAATATTGGCGGTTCTGAAAAGTGGCGAAGCTCTGACACAAGCGATTTAGAAGGTGCAAAGGTTGTTATCGTTCCCGATCGCGATGAACCGGGAATCAAACACGCTGAGGTATTGGCTCAGGAATTCCCTGATGCCCTCTGGCTTTATCCATACCCAAACTCTAAAGCTTGGGGAAACTTGCCCAAGAGTAAAGGGCTAGACATTGCCGACTGGATTGAGCAACACCAGATAACGGCAGAGGATATCCAAGCGGCGATCGGAGAGAAGAAAGTCTTTGAAGCTCCCCGGCAGGCGCAAAAAGCTGTAAGTCATCCAAAATTTGAAGCTCGCGAACTTTCAGAGCTAAAAACCGAAGTCCATCAACTGCTGGAGAAAAATCTCAAACGTTCCGACCTGACTATCGCGATCGGAACCCTGTCACAGAAATACGGGAGGCAGCCACAAGAAATTCGCTCGCTCTACCTTGAACTAGAGGAAGAGTTAGAGCAAGAGGCTCAGAAGGAAGACACCAGGATTGGAGTCGAACAGTTACTCGCTTCAAAAGCAGCGAGCGTTAAGCTTTCCGAGATTTTCCCAGAATCTTTGGCCGCTCCGATCGAGGTAGTGGCAAAGCGGATGAATCTTAAGCCTGAGTGCTATGCGCTAGCACTGATTTGTGGAAGCTCAAGATTCCTGAAAAATGGCAGCAGCACCATGCTGGTAGAGGAATGGAATCGATACCGCTGTCGCACTTTCGGCTACTTCGGGGCGCTGATTGCTGAGAGTTCTCAAATGAAAACCCCAGTATTGAACGCTATGATTTCAGACCCGCTAGCGGCTATGCGGGCAAAGTGTCAAGAGAGGTTTGATGCCGAGAAGAAAGCCCACGCAGAAGAACTCGACAGTTGGAAAAATAGCAACGACAAAGACAAGGGCCCCATGCCTGAGCCACCTGTAGAAAAAATTGTCTACATAACAAAGGCAACGTGGGAGGGGATAGCTGGCATGGTCGGTCGGAATCCCATTCAAGGAATACTTTGGCTCTGCGACGAACTTGCAGGATTTTTCAATTCTGCAGGTCAGTACAAAGGGGGCAGAGGAAGCGACAAAGAGGACTTGCTTGAAGCTTGGAGCGGGAACGGTGCAGTAATAGCTCGCGCTGCTGGCACTACGGTCAATGTGGGGGCGGTGTCGCTATCTATCTACGGAAATATCCAGCCCAAGGTTTTGGAGCCATTCCTTGGGGATGGTACTGACAGTAACGGAACCTTCGCTCGGTTCGACTTTGTGCAGCAGCCCCCGGCACTAACTCAGATAACCCTAGGCTTGCCTTCAATAGACATAAATCCCATGCTGCAAGCGCTCTACGAAAGGATGGATGCTAACCCGGTGATGACGTTCGACTTGGAAGAGGACGCTAAAAAGTTATTCGTTGACTATTACAACCACTGCCAGCGATTGAAGTACGAACATCCCAAACAAGGAATGCGGGCAATGCTTGGCAAGGCTGCTGAGAAGGTTGGCCGCGTCGCTACGATACTGCACTGCATCCATGCCGCTCACTTGGGTATTGAGGTGGCTCGCAAAATTCCTATTCAGCAAATAGCGGCTGCTATTAAGTGGGTGGAATATACAACGCAGCAAGCTTTGAGCATCAATCTAGAAGTTTGCAGTCCTAATGCTCTTGAAAGCAATTTAGCGAGAATCATTTCCTTGGCTGAACGTAAGGGTGGAACAGTTACGGGTCGTGACGTGTTACTCAGCTTCGATTCTAAGTACCGCCCCACGTCGCAAAAAATTCGAGAATGGTTTGGAGAGCTGGAGGCGATGAAGTATGGAGAGGTTACACAAAAAGGAAGCAGTATTCGATTTTCTTTGACTTCAACCTCCACATCCTCCACAGTAGCTCATAACCTATACACAGCAAGCGTCACAAGTGTGGATAACACACTCCACACTGTATCCACACCATCCACACTTATGGAGGAAAAACACGAAATTATAGGCAGAAGTGTGGAGGAATGTGGAGGTACTGTGGAGGTCAACCTCCACACCTTTGAAACTATATCAGGCAAGGATTCAAGCTTTAGTGTGGATGATGTGGAGGTTTTTACACCTTCTTCTGAAACCTCTCAACCCTCAATGATGAGCCGTACTACAGAAGCCCCTAAATCTACAGCAACCTCTGCCAAGAAACCTAGGACTTTTGAGATAGGCGATCGGGTCGTGGTCAAGGATGTTGGCGGCATCTATCAAGGTGCACGAGGTGAGGTTGTGGACAGTATCTACAGCAGCCGTGGTAGCACTAGCTACCTGGTCAGGTTCGATAAGCCCGTCAAAAACCTTCGGCAATCGGAGTTTGAAGCTTCTGACCTGATGAAGCTTTAAGCCTTCGGTTCGAGGGGTTTTGGGAGGATTGAAAATAGGTTTCTGCAACCCTTGACAGTTGCCTAAAAGTTGCTTAAAGTAGTTGCATAAGCAGGTAAGCAACTTTTATACAACCTTATGACAATCCCATCGGTAGTCCAGGGCTTGATAGAGACAGAGGACGGCAAGGTATTTGAGCTAGACTCCCCCAAGGGTTCCGCATGGTTGGAATCGATCGGCTCTTTCAGGTTTGAGCCAAGCGGGGACAGCAAACCCTACACAGTCCGCAAAGAATCAGGTATTTATTGGTACGGTTGCAGAAAAGTTGCCGGCAAAGTACGCAAAAAATACATCGGTAAAAGCTCAGAGGTAAGCATTGCAAAGCTTGAGGAGATTGCAGAAGCTTTAGAGACTCCCCCAGTACCACGGCTTGACAAGGTTGCAGAAGTTGCAGAAAAAGTTGTACAAGTTGCAGAAGTTGCAGAAAAAGTTGTACAAGTTGCAGAAGTTGCAGAAAAAGTTGTACAAGTTGCAGAAGTTGCAGAAACCTCTACCGATAGGCTAACAGCATTAGAATTGCAGGTAGCTAATTTACAGAAAGCGCTTGAAGCCTTACGGGAGACACTGCCGGGAAAGTTAGAGTCGGGTGATTCTTTAGAGTTGCCCAAGGTTGATAATGAGGTTGTAGAACGGTTGCAGAATGAGTTAGGCAACCTACAGGCAGAGAATCGACAATTAAAGCAAGATGTTGATGACTTGATGAAAAGCCACCAAGTGGCTAGAGAAGCCAGCGACAACTCGATCGCGATTCTCAAAGACAACTGCCGACACGCAGAAGAAAAACGAGATGAAGCCCGCGCCAACTATGCCACGCTACTAGAATCCAGCACCGCAGTTACCAATAAGCTAAGAGGGGAAGTGCAGGAATTGCGATCGCAACTTGAGACAGAGCGCGCCGATCGGGAAGAAATCGAGATACAACTCTCCGACCTGAGACAAAAATCAGTCACTGCCAGCGAGTTGCCAGAAGCGGCCGACTTGCTCAATCAGTTAAAAGGGCGGCGTAAAAAGTCGAGGACTGACTTGGCTGATATCGACGCTATTCTGTGGCTTCTAGCGGAAGAGTACGGCTCAAACCCAGTTTAGGTATGGATTGTATTCATTCTGTATTCAAACGAGGCAAATTGTCTCCAATTTGTATTCAATTTCTAGTCAACTTGAGCCATCACAAACCGAAAAAATCAGCAATAAAAAACCTCAAACCGTTGATTTTTCGTGGGTTTGAGGTTTTTGTAGGCGCAAGCGGGCAGCGGGAATCGAACCCGCATAATTAGCTTGGAAGGCTAAAGTTTTACCACTAAACTATGCCCGCGCACAGAAACTAAATATACCACAAGTCTCTGGGGATTGCAATAGGCCTGTGCAAAATTTTTGAATACCTCCCTCACACTGGCTGAATCGGGACTTGCAGCCCGATCGCCCCCTCGCCCCAAAAATCCCCGTCTCCCATGCTGCGTAAGACTTTACGGGTGGAAATAATCGTAAATTTGCTGTGCCAAACGCGGGCCAATCCCAGAAACTTCTGCCAACTGTTCGGGAGTCGCTAAACGCAGGTAGTCGATCGACCGAAAATGTGCCAACAATTGTTTTTGTCGGTGGTGTCCCAATCCGGGAATTTCATCAAGGCGCGATCGCTTCATTCTCTCGCTTCTTCGATCCCGGTGAAAACTCACAGCAAATCTGTGCGCCTCATCCCGCACCCGGCGCAATAATTGTACCCCAGGCTGCTCAGAATTAGTTTGCAGCGGCAAAGATTCCCCCGGCAAAAATATCTCCTCTCGCTGCTTTGCCAAACTGACAACGCGCAACTCTTCTAGCAAATTCATTTCCCGCAAAACAGCCACCACTGCTGACAGTTGACCTTTGCCGCCATCTATCATAATTAAGTCGGGTTTGTCGGAAATAGTATGAGAAACTGAGAATAAATTGCTGATTTCTGCCGGTTCTTCTAAATCGCTAAATCCATCTTCCATCTTGGCCGTTTCTTCTTCCTTCAATCCTCGGAATCGGCGACCGATAACTTCTGCTAAACTCGCAAAATCATCAGAATGACCCGATTTAATTTCAGGATTTTTAATTTTGTAATGGCGGTAGTGTTGATTGGCCGGCAAACCGTCAATAAATACGACTCGGGAAGCTACGGCGTCAGAACCTTGAATGTGAGAAATATCGTAACCTTCAATGCGGCGAGGAACTTCTGGTAAATCGAGAATTTCTGCTAAATCTTGCATTGCTTGAGAATTGCGATCGCTCAATCTTTGCATTCTCGCCAATTCATACTCAGCGTTGCGTTCCACCATCTCAATCAATTCTGCCTTAGTTTGCCGCTGCGGCGTCAAAATCGTAACTTTTCGCCCCTTACGGTTGCTCAACCAATCTGCTAATATTTCCCCTTCTGGCAATTCGTACTGCACTGAAATTTCGCTGGGAATTTCTACAGATTCGACATTTTGATAATGTTCTTCCAACACTCGCTGCAAAATCGCTCCGGCCTCTACCCCCCCTCGTTCCCCCCCTTGCCAAGGGGGAGAGGAAAGAGAAAGTTGAGATAACTCTTCCCCCCCCGATTGTAGGGGCGGTGCCCCCGTGCCCGCCCTGGGTTGGGAGGGTATTTCCGCCATAAATCCCAACCTTCCGACCAATTGACCGGCCCGAATTTGAAACAATTGAACGCAAGCGTGCTGGGTGTCGGCCGCAAGTGCGATCGCATCTCTAGAAACCGTATCGTCGGGCAAAGAAACTTTTTGACCCGCACTCAAAGACTGCAAACCCTTAATTTGATCGCGAATGCGCGCCGCCGTTTCAAAGTTTAAATCTTCGGCTGCCTCTTCCATTTGGGGTTCTAAAATATCGAGCAATTCCTGAGTCCTTCCCTGGAAAATCATCGCTACTTTTTGGATGATTTTTCGGTATTCCTCCGGCGAAGTTAACCCTTGACAAACGCCAACGCAGCGCCCGATGTCGTAGTTCAAACAAGGACGGTCTTTAAATAGCGGTTGAGGGCGCTGCCGCAGGGGGAAAATTCGCTTAATTAAATGTAGCGTACTCCGCAGCGCCCCTGTATCGACGTAGGGGCCGTAATAGCGGTCTTTTGCACTACCTGCGCGGCGTTTGCGGGTGATAAAAATGCGCGGGTATTCCTCCGACCAAGTTATGCACAAATAAGGATATTTTTTGTCATCTTTGAGGAGGACATTAAAGTAAGGTTGGTGCTGTTTTACGAGGTTTGCTTCTAAGGCTAAAGCTTCTGCTTCTGTGTCGGTGGCGATGAATTCAATTTCGCGCACTTGCTGCACCATCATCGCGATGCGGGGACTGAGATTTTGGCTTTCGCGGAAGTAGGAACGGACGCGGTTTCGGAGTTTTTTGGATTTGCCGATGTAAAGGATGCGATCGCTCTCGTCTCGCATTAAATATACACCAGGAACCGCCGGAATTTCTTTGAGGCGACTTTCTAGGCGTTCCGAGTCTTTAACTAACGGCAGAGTTTTTGTGGATGGCATTGCAAGCTATCTCAGCAAAATAGAGACTGATTGTACACTCTTTTATTTTACCTTAATTGTGCTGATTTTGACGGCTTCTACCGTGGTAAAACCCACCGATTAAACTGGAAAATCAGTTACAATATCTGAGATAAAAACTTGCGGGTGCGTTCTTCCTTCGGATTCTGAAAAAATTCTTCTGGCTTCGCTTCTTCAACTAAAACACCGCCATCCATCAACACAATGCGATCGGCAACTTCGCGCGCAAACCCGACTTCGTGAGTCACCACCACCATTGTAATTCCAGTTTGAGCCAAATTTCGCATTACATCTAAAACTTCCCGCACCATCTCCGGGTCTAATGCTGATGTCGGTTCATCAAACAGCATAATTTTAGGCTGCATGGCTAGAGAACGTGCAATAGCGACCCGCTGCTGCTGTCCTCCAGACAACTGTCCGGGATATTTTTTTGCTTGTTCCAAAATCCCCACTCTTTCTAACAGTTGCATTGCCACTTCTTCGGCTTTTTTCTTGGGCCATCGGCGCACCCATACTGGCGCTAGCATGACGTTTTGCAAGACTGATAAGTGGGGAAACAGGTTGAATTGCTGAAACACCATTCCTACTTCGCGGCGAATTGTCTCGATGTTGCGTAAGTCGTGGGAAAGTTCGATTCCGTCGATCGTAATTTTACCTTGTTGGTATTCTTCTAAGGCGTTGAATGTGCGAATAAACGTCGATTTCCCTGAACCGGATGGCCCCATCACGACAACGACTTCACCTCGGTTTACGGTCATGCTAACGCCGCGCAGTACGTGAAATTGTCCGTACCATTTGTGGACTTTTTCTGCTACGATTACTTGTTCTGGGGCTGTTAGTTGAGTTTCCATAATAATTTTTTATTTTTTAACCGCTGATGAACGCTGATGAACGCTGATGAAAGTAGATGAGTTTTTAGCGGTGGCCGACTCCTAAAGTTCGCTCTATTTTGCGGCTGGCTAATGACATTGAGTAGCAAAATATCCAATAAATGATGCCGACGAATATGTAAACTTCGGCGTACCTGCCAATATAGGATGGATTTGCTAAAACTGCGCGGGATATGCCTACTAATTCTAACATTCCGAATAGAGATAGCAGGGATGTATCCATGAATAATCCGATGAATTGACCGCCGATCGCCGGAATGACTGTTCGCAGTGCTTGAGGCAGTACAATGAGAATTGTCAGCAGGGGTGTATTGAGTCCGATCGACCTCGCTGCTTCTATTTGTCCCCTGGGTACGGCTTGCAAGCCACCGCGCACGTTTTCTGCCAAGTATGCCGCACTAAATAACGTTAAGCCAGCAATCGCTCTAATTACTCTATCCAATTTCGGATATTCGGGCGGCAAGAATAGTTGCAGCATCACTTGACCTAAAAATAAAATGCCAATTAATGGTAAACCGCGAATAATTTCAATATATAATGTTGATAACAGTCTTACAACTGGCAAAGAACTTTGTCTTCCGAGTGCTAGCAATACTCCTAAAGGAAAGGAAAGCACAATACTAATAACTGCTAAAAACAGCGTTAATACTAAACCGCCCCAATCATTTGTTGACACTTCTGTCAAACCTAACCCGCCTTTAATTAACCACAAAACTATTGGGAAGGAAAGAACCCAGATTGCAGGCATCCAACTCATTATTTTAGGGTTAATTTGTATCCCCGCCCAATAGCTAGCAGCCGCTACAATAATATTTGCTAGCAGGTAAAAACGAGATGTTAAGTCGATCGGCGAAATGACCGCACCCACAACCGCAGCACCGAGTATAATTAGTAAAGGCGGATTCCAAAGACGTTCTTGCCGCTGAATGTTTCCCCAAGTTAACCCTCCCAACAAGGCAATTATTGCCGTTACTATCCACAGTCGCCAGTAGGATTCCCGGGGAAATCTGCCGGCGAAAAAAAGTGGCAAGTTAGCTTCTAATACGCGCCATTGAGCTTTTGTTGTTGCCCAAACGATAATTCCTTTAATAGTTTGGAAAGCGATAATTAGGCAAACTACCGTCAAAATGCTGTTGTACCAGGTACTAAATAAATTTTTGCGCGCCCAATTCCAAGGGGTAGGCGATTCGGTGGCTGGGGGCGGTAATACAGGGATAGTTTCCATATTTTAGATTTTAGATTGCTTGCTGAATTGCACTTGCTAAAATTCCTAATATTTTATTGACATCTATTAGGTAATATTCGGTCAAGTCAATTTCAATGACTTGTTCTTTGAGTCTTAAAAATCTCCAGGTTTGACCGCTAGTAACAGCCCCATAAATTATTGTGGCATTTTTGTTGCCTTCGCATTCATTAAATATTCTAGCTGCCAACATTTCTGCGATGCATGGCCCCAAGCCTGCATTAATATCTTCGTTTTGTGCTTCTACGATCGCAACTACTGGTGCGGTAAGAATTAATAAGTGTGAAGAACGACTAATCAAAAAATCGCAATTTCCATTTAATCCTTTTTCGGCATCAACTGTAAAATCTATTCCACAAAAAAGACCAATTTGATGGTTGAACAGTTTTCTAAGTTCTATTAAAATCGGTGCGGTAATCATGGACGATCGAGATTTGTCCGTATTGCTGCTTAAGGCTATGGGTACGTTCTCTTTTAGAACTTCTACAAGTAAGGAACTTGGTTCTAATTCGGGCACAGTAGCGAACAGATCGATTCGATAGCCAATCGTCAAACAGAAATTTTTTGTTACTGTTTTTAAGTTAAAATTTTTGTAAGTCATTTCAACTTTAGTTCGAGATATTATAACTTAACTTCTGACCTCGCTATCAACAGTCAACTGTTGTTTACCTCTCCTTGATTTGTACGGTTTTATTGTACCAATTCATGAACAGAGAAACTATCAAACTAATTGTTAGGTATGTTACCATGATAATTAACATTGCTTCGATCGCGCGACCGGTCTGATTCAACGTCGGAGATCCCACCACAAAATAAACGTCGGGATAAGCAACCGCAACCGCTAAACTCGAATTCTTAGCTAAATTCAGATACTGACTGGTTAAAGGCGGCACAATCACCCGCAAAGCTTGCGGTAAAATTACCATCCGCATCATGGTTCCAGACTTTAGCCCTAAAGACTTTCCCGCTTCCCACTGGCCTCTAGAGACTGACTGAATTCCGGCGCGGACAATTTCTGCAATGTAACTGCCAGTATACAAGCTGAGTCCTGTCACCAGGGCTGCGAATTCAGGAGTTAATTTTAATCCTCCTGCGAGTTGCAATTCTGGTGTCAGGCGGGGGAAATCTAGCCGAAAAGGCAGATTTTTGGTAATAATCCAAGCTAAGATTGCACTTAGCCCGATCGCACCTACAGCCCAAAACAACTGTCTTCCCGGCTTAGCTTCTTCCAACATCACCCGCGCCCGCCACATCCACAGCCCCGCCGCCGCCAAAACTCCGACAGTTAGCAAAATCACCCAAATCTCAAAACCCGGCAAAGCCACTGGCCAAGGTACAGCAATGCCGCGATTTGTCAAGTAAATCGGCCCCCTCATCTGCTGATTGTCTTCCAGTTTTGGCAGGGAAATGAAAACTGCAAAATACCAGAAAAATAATTGCAGCAATAACGGCGTATTTCGCAAAATTTCCACATACAAACCAGCCAAACTCCGCAGCAGCAAATTGTCGGAAAGGCGCGCAATTCCTACGGTCAAACCCGCAACAGTTGCGAAAATAATGCCGATACCCATCACGCGCAGCGAGTTGATTAAACCGACAAAATAAGCTTGTCTGTAACTGTTTTCTGGACTGTAGGGAATCACGCTTTCGCCGATATCAAAGGATGCTTGAGAATTGAGAAAATCAAATCCAAATGCAATCCCCAGTTGCGAGTAATTGGCACTGAGATTGTCCCAAAGAATGGCGATAACAACTATTACTAAAATTAGGGCGATCGCCTGTCCGGCAATTTTCCAGAAGCGATCGTCCCGCAGCAGTTTTGATATATCTTTAAAATTGGGCAATTTCTGCGATTTGCCCGGTTGAGGTTCGGGATTCATAACTATTTAATGTAGATCGAACTATACCGGGACTTAGGCACTAATACCAAAGAAACCGGGTTTTTTAATCGGTAAAGGGCTAAACGTGTATTTGCGTAAAAAACCCGGTTTCTCAGATTGCGTGTAAGTCCTGATGAAATTAGCGGAACGGCGGCGAATAAAGCAAACCGCCATCTTTCCAGAGTCGGTTTTGACCCCGTTCTAACTTGAGTGTACTTTTGGGGCCGAGGTTGCGATCGTACATTTCCCCGTAATTCCCCACTTTCTTAACAACGCGGACTGCGTAGTCGTTCGGGAGTCCCAAACCTTTACCTAAATCTCCTTCTGTTCCTAGCAAACGTTTCACATTCGGGTCTGTAGTGCTTGCCACTATTTTGTCTACATTTCCCGAATTAATTCCCAAATCCTCAGCTTCAATCGCCGCGAAAATAATCCATTTCACCGCGTCCGACCATTTAGGATCGCCGCTTTTCACCGCTGGGGCTAACGGTTCTTTTGACATCACGATCGGCAAAACAACATTATTCTCGGAATTCGGCAGAGTTGTGCGCTTCGAGACTAGCTGCGATCGATCGGCAGTAATACCTTGACAGCGACCTTCTTGATAGGTAGCAAAGGTAGTATTCACATCTTCAAACACCACAGGAGTGTATTTAATTCCTAATTTTCGCATCTGGTCGGACAAATTTTGTTCGGTGCTCGTACCTGTCTGCACGCAGATAGATTTGCCCGCAAAATCTTTTAAACTTTTGATGCCGCTGTCTTTTTTGACCATGATGCTTTGAGAGTCATAAAAGATCACCGGGGCAAATTCCAGTCCGGTAGTGCTGTCGCGACTCGCGGTGTAGGTGGTATTTCGGCTGAGAATGTCGATTTCTCCGGCCTGCAAAACTGTAAATCTATCTTTAGCGTTGAGCTTTCGGTACTCGACTTTTTCGGGATCGTCAAATATTGCCGCCGCGACAGCCCTGCACACATCCACATCCAATCCCGAATATTTGCCTTTTTCGTCTACAAAGCTAAAACCCGGCAGTTCGCCGCTGACGCCGCAAATCAGTTTGCCGCGGCTGACAATTGTATCTATCCGGCTGGAACCTTGTTGCGAGTTGCCACCTGCGGCAGTTGTTGCTGTTGTTTGTCCGGTTTGTGCCGATCGATCCCTACAAGACGCCAAAGGTGCCAAAAATAACACACTTGCTAGTAGCAGAAATCCCCATTTACGCATAGATTTTAATAGAACGCTTTCCTGACAATCCTACCTTGTAGCTGTCAGAACTGTGGCGATCGGCAGCGCACAAAAGCTGGCGGCTTCAAATTAGCCATTCTGCATGGTGGCAACGGCCCCGACTACCCGCTTGTTTTTTTTTGAGCAAGCTGGGCGCGGAGAGCTAGAAATCCGGTTTCTGGCTGGAGGCCTCGTCGTCAAACCCAAGATTTATCTTTGAAACCGGGTTTCTTTTCTGTTATTTTTGCCCACCGCGAGCGATCTTCGCCCTTCCCTGGAATATTTATCCGATTTTGATTGAATGCGTTCACAGTAGCTCTGGTGCTAGCCGCTGCTCAGCTAAATCGCGGATTAGGGAAAGCCGAGACTGGATGTATTCGTCCAACAAATCTGCTTCTTTGCCATTCAGCGCAGAGTTGGTCTTTAACTGTTTCAGCAGCCACTGTACCAGGGTGGCATCGTCCAAATTAACTAACAGAGTGGCTTGGGTGGTCTCAATTAAAGACCAGAGTTGGCGTAACATGACTGGAGTCATAAAACCTCGTTGAGCGTAAATACGCACTAATGGGCGGGCCTAGCGAAAAGCTAGTCTTGGTGTTTTAAGCCGATCGACGAAAAGCACACTCATCTCGATCGGCTTAATGATTATTTTATATTTGACCACAATAACTTAATGTAGTAGTGTCATAAGCTACAACACACAAGATGTTATAAGAGTTCCCAATTCCGTCACATTGAGATAAATATCTTGATAAAAGATTAAAAATCTTTACACGCGAGCGATCGCGGGGACTGCCAAGAGCCGTCCGCGATCGGGCCCGATAGCCCGGTTCAAAAGATAATTGATTACTCAGTAGCCACCAACTTTTCAACCCCCGCCAGAATTATTTCTAATTCAGCGATGATTTTTGTAGCCCCATCCAAATCATTTGATTCGGCCAGACTTTGAAGCCGATCTGCCATCTCGGGCATTAACCGCACCGCCGCCGTAGCGCTGACACCTTTAATTTGATGAGCGTGGCGGGCCAGTGTCTCCATATCTCCCGAGGCGATCGCCTCCTTAGCAGCTTCTAAATAACTAGCACTATCCACCACAAAAGCTAGCAGTATTTCCCGCTCAAACTCTAAATCAGCGCCCGAAATTTCGTGCAAACGTGCCATATCGACTACCGATTCGATATCTGGCTCAGAATTTTGAAGTTCCTCGCCATTAAACTTGGGAGTTCCAATTTTTAGCTTGGCAGACCAATTTGCTAGTACCGATTTTAACTTTTCAATCGAAATAGGTTTGCTAATATAATCGTCCATGCCCGCCGCCAGACACTTTTCCCGATCGCCCTTCAAAGCATTCGCCGTCATCGCAATCACCACCGTCTTTTGATGCGGCTTCATCTTGCCAGCAGCATCTGCCGCTTCCCGGCGGCGCAATTCCAGCGTTGCTTCGTAACCGTCCAAAACCGGCATCTGACAGTCCATCAACACAATGTCATACTTTTTCTGAGCAAGCATAGATAGCGCCTCTGCGCCGTTATTCGCAACATCCGCCGCGCATCCCAAAACTCTGAGTTGATTCAGACCAACTTTTTGATTGATTGGAGTATCTTCAACTAACAAAATCTTTAAACTTGCTAACTCCTGGTTGTCAATAGCTGAGGCTCGATTGGAAGTTGAATTTGCCAGAGGCTCATCAATCAGCGTCCTCGGGGCGATCGCATTCGCCAAGCAATCAAATAGCCGGTGAGCTTTAACAGGTTTAGTTAAATAGCCGCTAAAACCGCTATCTACCAAGCGTTTTGCCTCTGCAACCTGAGTTATTGAAGTCAGCACCACCCACTTTGTCTGCTGCATTGCCGGTTCAGAAACCCTCAAGCGTTCGAGACTTCCCGCCACCATTTCCGGCAACTGAATATCAACCAAAACGATATCGTAAGGGGAATTAACGCTAACAGCTTTGTACAGAGATGCGATCGCCATCCAACCGTTCTCAACCTCCTCAACCTCCATTCCCCACAAAACAGCCATTCTCACTAGCACTTTTCGCACTGTCGGCTTGTCGCTGGCAACTAACATTTTTCGCCCCGCCAGCACCGTTTCAAAATTCACTTCGCACGCTGTCCCGACAGCAGTTAAATTTTCCGTAGCTGTCGGCACAGTAAACCAAAAAGTCGAGCCTTTGCCCGGGGTACTTTCCACACCGATTTGCCCCCCCATTAACTCCACCAACTCCTTAGAAATAGCCAGCCCCAAACCTGTGCCACCATATTTTCTTGTCGTAGAGGCATCAACTTGAGTAAAAGACTGAAACAGCTTTTTTTTGTCTTCGGGAGCAATCCCAATTCCTGTATCTGTAACTTTAAACAGCAGGAGCATCGAGTCATTGTTTTCTATTTTCAACGGTTCGATATTCTCTAAAATTTTCTGATTCTCGCTGGCTGCCAACAACCCAGGATTACTAGCATTAGCAACCTCAATTACCACTTCTCCTGCTTCTGTAAACTTAATAGCATTGTTGATCAAATTAGTGAGTATTTGCCGCAACCGCGCTGCATCACCTTTAATTTGCACCGGCACGTCGCTGTCAATCAGTGCCACCACTTCTATACCTTTTTCTTGTGCGGGAGTTGCCAACAAATCCAGCACTTCATTCACACAGATACTGAGATTAAATTCTAGTATTTCTAAGCGCATTTCTCCGGCTTCCAGTTTGGAGAGATCCAGAATATCGTTAATGATGGAGAGTAAATTTTGACCGCTGAGTTTCAGCGTCTGTACAAAGTCAAGCTGTTCGGGAGTAAGATTCGTTTTCAGCAGCAAATCAGTCATCCCCATCACTCCATTCATCGGAGTGCGGATTTCGTGACTCATATTTGCTAAAAATAGCGACTTCATTCGAGACGCTTCTAGGGCTGCTTCTCGGGCCTGCTGCGCTTGTTCAAAAAGAGTAGATTGCTGAATGGCGATCGCCAACTGCACGCTCAACCTTCCCAGCAAATCCATCTCAGAATCAGTCCAAACACGCGGAGCGCTACACTGATGGGCAATCAGCAATCCCCACAACCGATTTTGACTCGTTTCCAAACTCCTTCCCGGCGGGTTCATTTGAGTTTCCGGCGAATATTCTGCGGCCAACCCCTGACTTTCCTCGCCTATAAAAATTGGTACAACTAAATTAGCCCTTACCTGCAAACTAGCGAGTAAATGTCGGTGTTCCTCGCTCAAATTTGCCGTATAAATATCTGCCATTGCTTGAATTGTTTCTGCACTGTACAGCCATACATAACTTTCCCCAAAGGATGTTCTTTGAACTTTTCTACCCAGCAGTGGCATCCAATCATCCCCTACAGATTCCACAACAACAAGCGCTGTTTCCTCGGACTCAAAACGATAAATTACCGTGCGATCAGTTGCCAACAACTGCCGCACTTCTTGTACAGCAGTGCTCAGAGTTTGAGTCAGGTTGAGAGACTGCCGGACTCGCTGGGCGATCGCCGAAACCAGCCGTTCCCGTTCTGCTTGTTCCCGCAGCATTCTCTCAGCTTGCTTGCGTTCGGTGACATCGCGAATTACCGCAGCAAAGCACAGCGGTTCCGTGGTTTGAGGGTGCTTGACCAGAAAAGCATTCATCACAACATCAATGGGTTGTCCGGTTCCCAAGTGCTGCATTTGACCTTCGCCTTGCCACTGGCCATGACTGATGATTGTTGGTAAAATCTCTTGACTGAATTTCTGTTGAAAAGTTGGGCCGATATACTCCCAGATCTCGGCATAAAGCACTGCTGAAAGATTCTCTACACCCACCAGTTTTCGTCCGGCTTCGTTGACAAACAGCGTTTTGCCTTTTAGGGTAGCCATACCGATAAAATCGCTGCTGTTTTCAATCAGCGACACAAATTTTTGCCGTTCTTCTTCTCCTTTTTTGCGTTCGGTAATGTCGCGCTTGACGCAGACATGACAAATTATATCGCCGGCGTTGTTAATCATAGAATATGCGGCAACGTCGATCGCCAGCGTGCGACCTTGTTTAGTGCAGTTAGTAATTTCGCCCCGAAAACTTCCTGTTGTCGCTAAACTTTTGGCAATTGTCGAAAACCGCTCCCCCGCAACCAGCGGCGAAGCTTCTGCTTCTAATTCCGCGTCTGTGTATTCTAGAAGCGTTTGGTGAGCAAGATTTTGTTCGAGGAAGAACCCGTCAGCATCGATAATGACGATCGCATCGTTGGAGTTTAAAAATATTTCTCGGTAAAGTTTGAGTTTTTCCTCAGCTCGCTTGCGTTCGGTGATGTCTCTTTTGACGCTTACGTAACAAACTACATCCCCAGCATCATTGAGAACTGCAAAAGCCGAAAGCTCCACCTCAACTGTTCCCTCTTGCAAAGCCTTAAGACAGGTCATTTCGCCTCGGTAACTCCCAGTTTCTGCCAAGCTTTGCAGTACCGACGCAAATTCCTGTTCTCCCATCCCAGTCGCAGGGGTTTTTCCCCACAATTTCGACGAACTGTAGCCCAGCAAAGCTGTGTGAGCTTGATTTGTTTCTAAGTAATAGCCTTGGGGGTCTAAGATCGCGATCGCATCGTTGGATTTCAAAAATATTTGTTGATAAAGTTGCAGCTTCAATTCAGCTTGTTTCCGGGCGCTAATATCCGTGAACAAGCCGTAGTAAACTATCTTCCCCGATGCTTGCAATTCTGGCTGGGAAGCTCCTTGCACCCATTTAAGTTTTCCCGACGGAGTGACAATTCTTCCTTCCCACCGCCAAGGCTGCAAACTTTCAGCAGAAATCCTCACCGAGTTGAGAAAATCATCTCGATCTTCGGGATGAATCATGTCAACAATTACATTAACATCCTGCTGAGCAGCCTCTGGTTCTATTTCATACAATTCTCGGCAGCCGGCGCTCACAAACGAGAAGGCCATCGAGCCGTCTGGATGCAAGTCAATTTGATATACCGTACCCGGTACGCTAGCAGTAATTTTTTGCAGTTTGGCTTGGCTTTGATTTCTGGCTTCATCTGTGACCTGCAAAGGAGAAATCTCCCGAGAAAAACCCAAAACCGCAAATATATTGCCCTCGGCATCGCGCAGCGGCCGTTTTTGCGTGTCAAATACGTGCTGTTTGCCACCTTCAAAGGCGATCGCCTGGTAGGGATTGCGAACCATCTCCCCCGCCAGCACAGCTCGATCTTCCTCGCGGATGCCCCCAACCCCGCCGTTGCGATCGCCAAATACTAATTCGGCTGAAAACCCTAATTCAATATCATCTTTGCCGATAATTTCTTCAATATTTTTTCCCAAATATTCCGCAAAACTTTGATTTACAAAAATGTATCTAAAATTTCTATCTTTCGCAAAAACTCTGTCCGGTGCACCTTCCATTAAAGCCCGAAACAATAGTTCTTGAATCGCCGCATTACCAGCAAAATTATTTGGCGTTTTCCCTTTGACTGTGGTCGTTTTAGTTGCTAAGTTAATTAACGATTTGGCACAAATTTGAGCTACAGTATGAAGCAAACAAAGGTGTTCCAAATTAAAAGCATTTGTCTGCTCTGCACCAATGAAAAATACTCCCAACAATTCTTCGCTTTCCTCCGGGTTGGCTGGTGCCATCAAGACCGACTGAAATTGAGCAATTGGTGGCGGAGCGATGTTGTGCGCCCAGTCCCGATTACCGGCGAGCCATTCCGCGCGAGCAGCTTGCAAGCGCCTTTCAATTTCGGCTCTGACGCGAGCAGTTAAAGGCTGTAAGTGTTGCAGGTATATTCGATCGTCCCGTGGCGTCAAAATTGCGATCGCCGCGCCAGGAATCAGGCGATCGAGATGTGCCAAACACGCTGACCAAATTTCATCAGCGCCAGCGGCGAGTTGTACTTTCGCAGTAAGTTCGTTGAGAACTTGCAGTTCCAAGGTACGCTGGCGGACTTTTGCTTTGAGGCTGGCGGCTAGGATTTGCATAGTGCTCACCACACTGGTTTGCTTATATTATAATTATTGATTTTCAAACTTTTGTAAACAATGATTTGAAAATATCTGCGGCATATGCGGCCAAAAGACAACTTTTTGATATTGATATTACCTTCAACCGCTAAAAAAAAGGGCGCGATCGGGAGCAAAGAGACACTGCTCTATGCAAGCTTTCGCTCCCATTGCCCGACTTAACCTTACACCCAAAGACAGATGCAAGCTCCAGACTTTCGCGGTTAAATTCAAAAAAGTTTAGACCAAAGTTCAAACCCTCAAATTCATCTGTAGAGTCAATCGAAAATTGAAAATCAAAAATCGAGGGATGGTGAAACTACCCCATTAAAATCACGTTATCGATTACATGGATGACGCCGTTATCAGCTTCGATATCCGCAGCGACAACTGTAGCATTTTTCACCTCAAAACCGTCAGAACAATCAATTTTAATCGGCGAACCTTCCAAGGAAGTAACAAAACCGAGTTTTGCCAAATCAGCTTTCATAAACTTGCCGGAGACGACGTGAAACATCAAAATCCTAGTGAGTTGGGGAACGTTCTGCACTAGGGTTGTGATAGTTCCTGGCGGCAATTTCGCAAAAGCATCGTCAGTGGGTGCAAAGACAGTAAAAGGGCCCGGACTTTTGAGCGCGTCTACTAAATTAGCTACTTGCACGGCAGTTACGAGGGTTTGGAACGAACCCGCACCTACGGCAATATCAACAATATCAGGCATTGTGTTTTACCTCATCTGGGAAAAAAGTTCTATTAAGTATCGTAAACTGAGACGGGCAACAATACCTACTGTCTTTTTTGAAAAATTGGTAATTCTTTTGTAGTGAGGACTTCAATCCTCAGATTTTTGATGAGGACTGAAGTCCTCACTACAAACCTAATAATATAGGACTTACATATGGGGGCCCAGAAACCGGGTTGTTTACGAAAATACTTCGTTAAAACCCGCAGATTAGGTAAAAAACCCAGTTTCGAGGAGTCGGAGTGCGTAAGTCCTGTAATAGTTATTTTACCAGATATAATATTACTAACGCCTTGGCAATTTAACGGCGCGGGGGTTTACAATTGGTACATTACTGCTGGCGATTGTGATACCCCAATCCTCTGTTTCTAAATCTTCTACTTCAGCATTTAGGTTTTCTCCCTTGTGAATGCTAAAACTGCCGTACAAAATAGAAATTTCAAAAATGTCTGTATGAATCAAAGCTGCTTTCCGGTGAGCGTTTTCACCCAAATGAAGGCCAATCAAATCAGCTTCAGGATCTGTGACATCTTCAGGATGGAACACCTCCCAATTGATGTCTCGGCAGTCATGAAATACTATGCTATAAGGCAATCGATCGCCTGTCGGATCGTAAATACATTCAAATAAAATTTCATTCCCCCACAAAGACACATTGACATTTGTGATGAGGGATGTAAGTCCACCTAAATTAAGCAAGTTGTAGTCATCGGGCATATTAATTACTCACTTTTTCTCCAGTATTGTGCGTCCCAGGAATCTTATTGCCAAATTCATCGCGTGTTTTGACCAAGCTGCCATCTTTGTCAAGACGCAAACCTTTGTTTATTTTTCGGCCATCTGAACCGTATCTGGGAGCTGGGGTGCGTACAACTTCACCATCAGGACGGATATTGACTCGCGAACGATCGGCAAATTCGTATTCAAGATAACCCCCTTCAGTAGTTCTGATTTCTGCACCCAGCCCGCGCAAAAAGTCATCGACTTCTTGGCGAGTCATCCCGGTTAAGTCTCCAAACTCAGAAGCAATTCCATTTCCTCCCACTCCCTGACTCGGCACGCAAGTCTCCTCACCAACCATTGCTTATTGGAGTTTAGCACGGTTGAAGAATCGGAACAAGGAAGTTCGGCAACGGATTCGCTTTCTGAGGATGTAACGGATGGATGGAAGAATGAAGAAGGAAAAAGGAAGAATCATTCCTCAAACTCGCAATGGCTAATACCAATGCCCAATGCTTTTTTGCCCAATTACCAATTACCAATTCCCAAAACAAATAGGGCGCGCACCGCACGCCCTATTTATCAGCAATTAGCCAACAATTATTTATTAGCCGAGTTGAACTTTAACCACGCGGTTCTTTTCCGCTTCCGCTTTGGGCAAATTCAGGTGCAAAACTCCATTTTTGTACTCAGCTTCTACGCTGTCATTTTGAATCCGCGCAGGTAGGGGAATCACCCGGCGGAACGAACCGTAGCGGAACTCAGAGCGAGTCATGCCTTTATCTTCACTCTTAGTTTCCAGACGGCGTTCGCCGCTAATAGCAACAGCTTCTGCGGTTACTTGTACGTCCAAATCCTTAGCTTCCATGCCCGGAACTTCTAATTTAAGGTGGATGGCTTCGGGAGTTTCATCGAGTTCGGCGGGGGGTACAAAAGCAACACCGTTAGATGCGCGATCGGTTGCCGGAGTCAAGCTATCAAACAACCGATTCATTTCTCGCTGCAAGGAGTCCATTTCCCGCAAAGGTTCCCAACGAATAAGTGCCATAACTAATACCTCGACTATCTGAATTTTTTAGGGTTGAGAAACACTTGACTCAACCTGTATTTAATATATTCCAGCTCGCGAAACTGGGGGATTCGGTTTTCCGCAAAAGCGCCGATCGCATTTCCGAACATTCGCGATCGGTATTGTAAAATCCTCCCAGGTGCGGGTATCCGATCAAACCCGAACCCAGCAATTTTAGATTTTAGATTCGAGCGAGGAATTCCCATCTAAAATCCAAAATCGAAGGTTCGATTAACTCCACCGCGAATGCTGATAAGAAGCGTAGGTATCAAACAAAGCACCCACCAAACCAAAAGTTAGACCGATAACTAAAAATCCCTGGAGGGGACATCCGCTGCCGAAAGTAGCTAAGAACTGCAAAATCAGGTCTTCTCCAGAACGACCGACCCCTTGGAGAGCAGGCACAAGACGGATCAAGGAAAAGCTAGTCAATCCCGCGCCGATTAACAATATGGGGGCGACAAAGCTCAACAGGCTGGTTAGCAGTACAGAGCGAAGAAAATTGGGAAAAATGCTCATAAGAGTCAGTAAATTCAGCTAAACTGCCGAAAGGTACAAGCAAACAAAACTTGTCCTTTTCTACGATAGGCAGCGATCGCCGTCAGTGGCCGATTCTGTCAGAAATCTTAAATGTTATAGAAAAAACTTGTTTAAGATTTGTACATAGATTTCATTTTTGGCAGTTGTTCTATACTCGAAATCCTCTTGAGCACCACTACATCTTCGAGCCTCAGTTTGTGGAGTCAGCGGTTGCTGGCAGCAATTTTATTGGGCGGCCAAGTCATGCTGCACTTGCTGAAGGGCAAAATTCACCGGCGCAACACCCTCGACCAAATGGCAGCAGTCGGCCCGGAATCTCTGCTGATTGCTTTGCTGACTGCGGGTTTTGTCGGCATGGTATTTACTATTCAGGTAGCCAGGGAGTTTATTAACCTCGGTGCCGGCAATGTCGTCGGCGGCGTTTTGGCTTTGTCTTTGGCTCGCGAACTAGGCCCCGTCTTAACAGCCGTGATCGTGACGGGACGGGTAGGTTCGGCTTTTGCGGCGGAAATCGGCACGATGCAGGTAACAGAACAGATAGATGCCCTGCTGATGCTCAGAACAGACCCGATCGACTATTTAGTCATTCCCCGCGTCCTGGCTTGCTGTTTGATGCTGCCAATTTTAACCATCATGTGTCTCGTCACCGGCATCGTCGGCGGACTGCTGATTGCTACGACGATGTACGGCATCTCTCAAAGCGTGTTTTTAGAATCAGTCCGCAATTTCCTGAGTCTGTGGGATATTTGCAGCGCAGCTATTAAAGCTTTTGTGTTCGGTGGTTTGATTGCTGTAATTGGCACTAGCTGGGGTTTGACCACCACCGGCGGGGCAAAAGGCGTCGGTCAATCGACTACTACGGCGGTGGTGACGGCTTTACTGGCTATTTTTATTTTTAACTTTTTCCTGACTTGGCTGATGTTTCAGGGGACGGGATCTAGCGTACTCAAAGGCTTGTAAGCTAAGAAACAGATAAAATATGAATAATTGGCAACATTCGCTTACTACCCTTGATTTAAACCCGTGACTACAACTGCCTCTTCGACTGCGCCGGCAAATACGATCGAACTCGCTCCGAGTTATGCGCTTCCCCTAGCTTTGGTACTGGCCGCGGTACCGCTGCTGTTCGTGCAGAAGTGGGCGAGTTTGTCGGTTTCGCTGTTCGGCTTGTTTCTGATGTACCAAGCCGCCACTCTCCGGCTGCAATTTACCCCAACCGATTTGGACATTTATCGAATGTCCAAATTAATCCGCCGCTTTCCTTACCGAGAATGGCAAAATTGGCGGATATTGTGGCCCGCTGTGCCGATTTGGTTTTACTTCAAAGAAATTAACAGCATTCACTCTTTCCCGATTCTATTCGATCGTAAAATGCTACAGACCTGCTTAGAACAGCGCTGTCCCCGTCAAGACTAAAAAAGTTGTTAATTTTAAATTTTTAACTTTTCCGTGCCCTACGCCGAACCAAATTTCCCATGAATTCAGACGAATCTCCAACTCAAGAACCGCAAGCACAACCAGACGCGCCCACCGCTGACGGCGAAGTCAATTTACCCGTGAATCAGAGGGAGTACCAACTTCCATCTCAAACACGGGATTTGTCGATCGAGCTTCAGGAGTCCGCCGCCCAACTCCCGGGCGAAACAGACGCGCCGCTGGGCGAGGCAGATGCCGAAATCGCCGAATTCGTGAACGAAGCAGGCGCACTCGCCCAAATCGGGTCCAATACCGAGGATCGCGAATCAGAAAGTCCCATCGCTCAAATCGATCCTCCAAGCGACTCCCCGCCACCAGCAACCGCAGACACGGTAACGCGCATCTCGGAAAATGTTACCGAACAGTTGGCAGAGAGAGTCAAACAATTGCAGCACCAAGAACAAAATTTGACTGAAAGAATTGCCGCCTTGGAAGCCGACAAAGCCAAGGCCTTAGAAGCGTTGGGCGAGGCTCAAGCATCGATCGGGCGTTTGGTACAAGACGGCTTGATTCAATTAGATCAGCGCAAACAAGCGCTGCAAATCGAAGTAGAAAAACTCGAAAGGCGGCGCGATCGAATTCAAAAGGAAATGCGAACCACTTTTGCCGGGGTTTCCCAAGATTTGGCAATTCGAGTCCAGGGTTTCAAAGACTATCTTGTCGGCAGTTTGCAGGATTTGGCCGCTACCGCCGAATTCTTAGATTTGACGCCACCGGTGCAAGAAACCCCCAAGCAAATTCCTGCTGAGGAGTCTCAATCCTCAGCACCGGTAACTCCCAGATTTGCCGAACAAGGATTTCAAGAACAAGCCAAACAAATTCGCCGCACCCTCGACCAATATCGCACTGTCCCCGACTACTACGGCCCGCCTTGGCAACTCCGCCGCACTTTTGAACCCATCCACGCGGAACGAGTTTCTAACTGGTTTTTCACTCAAGGAGGAAGAGGTGCTTTGCGCACTATGGGTTCGCGCTTGCAAAATATCTTGATTACTTCGACAATTATTTCTGTGCTCAGAAGCGTCTACGGTGCACGGGTGCGGACTTTGGTGCTCGCCAACAGTCCCGAACGTTTGGGAGAGTGGCGCCGGGGTTTGCAGGACTGTTTGGGCATTACTCGCAGCGATTTTGGCCCGGAACGCGGAATTATTATGTTTGAGTCTGCGGAAGCTTTGGCTCAAAAAGCCGATCGACTGGTGAAAGATGGCAAATTGCCACTAATTGTCATTGATGAAACTGAGGATTTAATTAGTTTGTCAATGCTGCAATTTCCGATGTGGCTAGCTTTTGCTTCTGACCCGCAAAGTTTGACGACGGCTAAAGAATTTTGAGCAATTCCGGGCGAATAAAATTCCCTGCTATACAAACAAAGTCCGCCGGCGGGGACTGAATAAACTCCAGGTGAAATTAACCGGAATTGCTTCTTCCTTATTCCATCCATCGAGCGAATCCGTTGCCGAACTTCCTTCTCCTGTACAACAAATTTCAAATAAAAAAATGGCTAGCTGGATAATTTTAAATGGCGCATTGCTAATAGCAGCTTATCTGCTGGGATCGATTCCGACTGGGTACGCCTTGGGGAAATGGATGCTGGGAATTGATATTCGAGAGGTTGGTTCGGGTTCGACTGGTGCGACTAACGTACTGAGGACTTTGGGGAAGTGGCCGGGGTTGGGGGTGTTGCTGGTTGACGTGTTGAAGGGGGTAAGTGCGATCGTCCTGATCCGCTACATTTACTCGCTCAATTTTACCCAGCAGCTAGCAACCGCCGCAGGTTTAGAAAATACTGCAACTGTCATCCCTTGGATGGCAACTTTGGCGGGTTTCTCTGCTGTTTTGGGCCACAGCAAATCAATCTGGCTGGGGTTTACCGGCGGTAAATCTGTGGCTACGAGTTTGGGAGTTTTGCTCGGTTTGTACTGGCCTGTTGGTTTGGGAACTTTCGGAATTTTTGGTATAGTATTTGCAGTGTCGCGAATTGTCTCTTTGAGTTCGATTATCGGGGCAATTAGCGTTGCTGGATTGATGTTTGCTTTACATCAACCGCTAGCTTATGTATTGTTTGGAATTGCGGGCGGTGTGTTTGTAATTGTGCGGCATCGCAGCAACATTCAGCGGCTGCTGAACGGTACTGAACCGAGGATTGGGCAGAAATTGGAAACAGCAGCTAGCGATAATTAATCCCATTTTATCCCCCAGATTCCATAAATAAACCCGCAATTTTATGTAACTTAGCTGTCTCAAATCCGGCTTTTGTAGAATGTGTTGCAACGCATCCTACAGGTCAGAATCCCTGAACAGAGATAATGCTGTTTTGGAGTTGACTGGGCGTTACACTATCAACAAAACCTATTAAGTCTCCTGAACTCCTGAGTTTGATGAGAGTACCTGAACTCACAAAAGTTAAAGGATTTAAAAGATCCGCTGGGTAGACAATGCGTTTCGTAGCTTCTGAAAAATCAAAATCTTGTAACAGTCGCACATTTGTCAAGTTATCCAAAACTATATCGTTAACAGTCAAACCGTCTGCTAATCCAATCCTATCTAAACCGACTCGGAAACGTCTAATGAAATCGGTGTTATTGATATCAGTAACTCCTGACTCTATTTGGAGGACGTATAAGTTACTTCCACTGGTTTTCAGCGAAGTATCATAATCCAGGCTTGAGAACCAGTCTCGACCCAAACCTCCAATCAAAGTGTCATTCCCGTTACCGCTGTATAAAATATCATTGCCTCTACCGCCCAATAAAATATCATCTCCTGCTTCACCGATAATCCAATCTGCATCTTGACCGCCGCTGAGACAGTCATTTCCCTCGCCTCCCGATAGGTCATCTTTCCCTTTTCCCCCCAATAAAGAATCGTTGCCAAAGTATCCTTCTAGCGCATCTTCCCCGTCATTGCCAAATATCAAATCGCCGATTGTTGAGCCGAATACTGTATCGTCACCTCCAAGCATCCAGACTCCTGAAGGGAAATTAGTTACACCTCCGAATCTAGAATTATCCACGAATAAATCAGCGTATTCGGATGTATTGTCGCCAATTAATCGAGGCACTCCTGATGGATCTGTTTGTAAAGCCATAAAATATTTTATCCCTAAAATCTCAGATGCCAAGATTATTAAATAAGCCATTCTCAAAGTCAATTCATATATTCATAACTTTGAGTTCATAAAAGTCATAACTTTGAGTTCATAAAAGTCATATTTGTGGTACGCTCGACACCAACGAGTGCAGCGAGTTAAGGGGATGGAACAATTTATGTGTCTGAATCCAGGGGATATTCTGCGCGATCGCTACCGAATTATCGCTAAATTAGGTGAGGGAGGGTTTGCTAAAACCTATACCGCTAACGACGCTTTGGGCAGCCCCGAAAATCCCCTGTGCGTCGTCAAGGAAATTCCGCCTCCTGAATCTAACGATGAAGGGCTGTTGGAGGAAGCACAACAGCAATTTGAAAAAGAAGCTAAAACCCTGAAGTATCTCGATAAGTGTCCGCAGATTCCCAAGTTGATCGAGCACTTTCTGGAACAGGGAAAATTTTACTTAATTCAAGAATACATCGAAGGCAATCCGCTCAACAAAGAACTCGCATCTCTCAGGCAGTTTCAGGAGTCAGCAGTTATTGATTTATTGCTGGACATTTTGTCAGTTTTAGAGTGCGTACACTCTCAAGGTATTATTCACCGAGATATTAAACCGTCAAACTTAATCAGACGCAAGCTTGACGGCAAAATTGTGTTAATTGATTTTGGGGCAGTCAAAGGTATTAGTAATTTGGCGATCGAGGGCGGTCAAATAACTCAAACTCGCGCCGTTGGTACAGAGGGTTATATGCCAGCCGAACAGTGGACAAATCAGCCCAGATTTAACAGCGATATCTATGCTGCGGGAATCATCGGCATTCAAGCGATCGCAGGATTAGATATTGAAGACTTTTTTAATGATAAAAAAACTGGGGAACTCGTCTGGCACTATTCAAGTGACGATCGCCCGATGGTACAAATTAGCGACAAGCTGAAAAAAGTTTTAAATAAGATGGTGCGCTACCACTTTAACGATCGCTATCAATCTGTTGCTGAAGTGTTGCAGGATTTGCGTGAAGCGAAGCTATCCCGTAGGGAATCGCTAACAGCGTTGCACTCACCTGCGCCCCCTTCACAACAACCTCTGCTGCCGAAGCCTCAACGCCAATGGCAAGACACGTTGAGAGTCTGCTTGCCGATCGCGATCACAGGATTCCTCGGGCTAGCAGCATTTTTAATACACAAAATTTTCACACCTCAAACTTGTCCTTTAATCCAGGGAGATGCTGTGAGTTGCGGCGAGGAAATCCTCATCAAAACATCTGCTTCTAGATTAAAACAAAGGGGAGTTAATGACTTTTTTGCTTCAAATTATCAATCAGCTTTTACTTTATTAAAACACTCGTGGAACGAAGAAGAACGCAAAGACCCAGAAACTTTAATTTACATGAATAATGCCCTTTTGAAGGCAAAAAAAGCTGATTACTACACCCTGGCAGTTGCCGTTCCCATTAGCAACAGCGAAGGAGGTACTGTCAATTCGGATTTGGCTAGAGAAATGTTGCGCGGCATTGCCCAGGCTCAAACAGAAGTCAACCTAGGACTCTTTAATTCCGATCGCCATAACGACTTTCCAGGTCAAGATTTTTTAGCAGGTAAAGACATTAAGGGCAAGGGTATTAGAGTCATTATCGCTGACGATGCCAATCTGAAAGCAGAGGCAAAAGCTAGGGCCTCTTCACTCGTCAAGCAAACCGAGATTTTGGGTGTCGTCGGTCACTATACTAGCGAGATGACTGTGAATGCAGTCGATACTTATGACGAAAATCACTTAGTCTTAATTTCGCCGGGGAGTACAACGGAACAATTAACAGAACAACGTCGGAAGTTTTTCTTTCGCACTGTCCCTAGACATCAAATTACTGCTGAAAACTTCAAGAACTATCTGATTGAAAACGCAGGTTCCAAAAACGCGGCGGGTTTCTACTGTCCTGAGATTCAAGCTACTTCTTCATTGTGGGAAGAATTCAGAAAACAGTTTAGACAAGCAGGAGGAAATATTTTAAGCATCACTGAATTCAATTTGTGTAAGAAAAATTTTAACGTTGAACTAGCATTACAAGAAATCGAGCGAACCGAGAAAACAGCGATCGTCTTAAGTACGAGTCATGTCCCGGATGCAGTCAAAAATGCGATGGCACTTATTAAAGCCAATGGCGATCGCAATTGGGTAGTGGGAACCGGGGGAATCTACAGCCAGAAAACCTTAGAAACTGCCTCCCAGTTACCGTCTTTTGAGAAACTGGTGACATCATCCTCTTGGCATCCCTTAGCTGCTCCCAACCCCAACCCCACATTTGCCGAAAATGCTCGAAAGCTTTGGGGAGGAAACGTCAACCACCGCAGTGCTTTAACCTACGATGCAACTCTGACGCTAATTACAGCAATAGAAATGCAACAGCAACCCAGTCGCGAAGGGATGCAGAAAACTATTGCGAGTCAGGGTTTTAGCGCCACAGGAGCAACCGGAACTATTGAGTTTGATGCGAAGGGCGATCGCCAAAATTTTCGACCGGAGTTAGTGCATATTGTCAAGTGTGAGAAAGAAAAGTTTGGCGTTACATTTGTTCCCGTCAAGTATCCGACGGCAAAAGCGGCAGGTTTAAAGTGCGATTGAACTCGTTTCTGATTGTTTCTGTGCGTTATTCCTGACTTATTTGCCCAATTCTTGAGAACGCAAACAAGCTGCTTTCACGGCTTCGATCAGCGCAGAACGAAAGCCGTTACTCTCTAATTTAGCAATTCCGGCAATAGTTGTGCCGCCGGGACTCGTAACTCGATCTTTCAATTCTGCCGGGTGCATTCCCGTTTCTTGCAATAGTTTCGCCGTACCGAATACAGTTTGCACTGCTAATTGAGAGGCGATCGCCCGCGGCAAACCAGCACAAACTCCGCCATCTGTCAAGGCCTCAATCAAAATTGCTACATAACCGGGCCCGGAACCCGAAAGCCCCGTCACCGCATCCAGCATACTCTCAGGCACTTCTACCACTTCTCCCACGGCCTGAAAGATGCGCTTTACCAATTCTAAATCAGCCGGTTGAACGAGTTTTCCCGGAGCGATCGCGCTCATTCCCGCTCCTACCGTTGCCGGAGTATTCGGCATCACCCGCAGCACTCCCCGCCCCGGGAACGCGGGTTCGAGCTTGCTGAGCGGCACTCCAGCCAAAATCGACACTACCACCGCTTCTGGCTGCGAATTAGCCGTTTCTCCATTATTTCCCTGTTTGCGATCGGCCGCCACGGCCAACTCCAAAGCTACCGTATCAAAAACTTGCGGTTTAATTGCCAAAAACAGCACTTCTGTAGCGGCAGCAACTTCTAGATTGCTGGCTGTTGTTCCAATTCCGTATTTCTCAGTTAAAAACTCGCGGCGCTTTACCCCAGGCTCGCTCACCAATATTTCTGAAGGCAAATAAACTTTTTCTTCTATTAAACGGGATAAGAGAGCTTCTCCCATTACCCCGCCGCCGATCGTACCAAATTTTATGTTAGTCATTAGTCATTAGTCAGTTGTCATTAGTCATCAGTCATCAGTCAACAGTGCTAATTTATAGGGTGCGTCGCCCGAAACAATCTGCAAGTTCCATCGAACATCTCAGAGCGACGCACCTTACTATTTTATGTTAGTCATTAGTCATTAATTATTAGTTGCCATTAGTTATCAGTCAACTGTCTTAGCTAAGAGTTAAGCGCCCAAAACTAAGGAATACAAAATTCAGGAGCTGGCTAGTTAAAAGCTGACTTGCTAATAACTAAAGACTAAAGACAGATGACTAATGACTAATAACTGCTGACTGCTGACTACTGAGCGATTTGAGCTTGTTCTGCCGGCCAGACTGTCGGCGCAGGAGCAGCAGCGCGGGGCCGTCCTTGAGCCGGAGGCACTTCGTGAACCACACCAGACTGAGTTCTCACCTGCACGCAGCTAGGCGTAAACAAGAAAATACTTTCGCCAATTCGCTCTTGATGGCCGTCAAGGGCGTAAGTACCGCCCGCCACAAAGTCCACAGCTCTTTGCGCTTGGTCTGGGTCCATCACCGTTAGGTTCAAAACCACAGACTTCCGTTCTTTAAGAGCTCGAATTGCTGCCGGCATCTCTTCAAAAGTGCGCGGCTCCATGACTACTACTTCCGAAATCCCGTTCATAGCTCCAGGCATTCCAATCACGTTATTCATTACTGACCCTACTCCCCCGGTTGGTGCAACAACATCCGTACCTGTCGATCCTACTACTGACCGCTCTCGCATTCTGCGATTTTGGCGACGTTCTTCTTCTGCGGCTGCGGCAGAGGCTGCGTTCGGTTCAGGCGGTTGGTAGACGTTCTGAAAGCGATCGCCTTCGGTTTCGTCGTACTCGTAATCGTACTCAGGCTCATTGGGGAAGCCTACAAAATCTCGTAGCTTAGAAAAAATGTTCACCATTTAAGCTCCTTCACGACTGTGCTGCCCCGACTATAACTCGCGTTGCGGGTTAGTCGCGGGTGGCTAACTACTCTATTTTTAACCCAAGTTGTCCTCTTCTAGAGCCAAACAAGCTTGTTCCTAGCCGTACCATAGTAGCACCTGCTTGAATTGCCAAATGATAATCTCCCGACATCCCCATTGAGAGCTGCTGCATTTGAATGCGGGGCAAATTTTGCCGATCGATTTTGTCAGCAAGTTCGCGGGTGCTGTTAAACAATTCTAAGATTTGCGAGTCATCTAATCCCAGCGGAGGTATTGTCATCAAACCTTGAATTTTGATATGCTGACATTTGTTGAGTTCTGGGAGGTCGGCAAGCAGTTCTGGGACGCTCCAGCCGTATTTGTCCGGGTCGGGCAACATTTTGACTTGCAGGCAGACTTCGGGACAGCAGGACTGTTCGCCCGCCAAGCGCGAGAGCCGAGTCGCGAGTTTTAAGTTGTCGAGAGAGTGAATCCACTGGAAATGCTCTAGGGCCTTGGCTGCTTTGTTGGCTTGCAAGTGACCGATCAAATGCCAGTTGATATCCGGCAAATCTTGCAGTTGGCTTTGTTTTTCGGCAGTCTCTTGAACCTTACTCTCGCCAAAATCCCGGATGCCGGCTTCGTATGCTTCGCGGATAGCATCAGTCGGTACCTGTTTGGTAACGGCAATTAACCGCACGGATTCCGGCAACTGTTGGCGAATGCTGTTAATTCGAGAGGCAATGGTCATGGGTGCTCAACGCTGGGAACTAGAGGTTAGGAAAATTAAGACAGTTACTAATTACCAAATTACCAATTACCGATTGCTAATTACTGATTTTCGCTATTGAAATGTGCGCTTGTGAATCGCCTGCAATTGGTCGTACTCCTGATATTGACCGCTGCGACGCAGGGTTCGCAGGCGAATTTCGACCATGAGGCGAGCGTCGGAGCGACTGATGGGTTCAAATCTCAGACCGCCAGGGCCGTTTGTTACCAAAAAAAACAGGCGCTGGGCGTATAGGGTGGTAAATAATTCTTGGCTGTCTTCAACCTGGGATACCCTGAAGAGGAGGCCAAAGTTTGGATGATTCAGGTAAGTTTCAGTAGTCATTCAGGTTTACAGTCGGTCAATTTTAGATTAAAGATTTCGATTTTAGATTTTAGTTTCGGTGTTTGTGGGGACGGGGTTGTTTGAGAGGGGGGTACAAAGGGCGATCGCCGTAGCCGTACAATAGTCTCCGTCATGGCTGAGGCTCAATTGCCACTGGCAATTTCCCCAAACAGAGGCTCGTGCTGCGGCAGTTCCGTGCAGTTGCACGTTTGGAGCACCGTTTTCGGAGCGCCGAATTTCGACATCTGCATACCGTATTCCCCGCCATCCCGTCCCTAGAGCTTTGACAACGGCTTCTTTTGCCGCCCACCGCCCCGCTAGTTGGTTGCAGGAAACTCGATTCATTTTACCTTTAATGCTGCTGTCTTGAGAATTTAGTTGCCCGCAGTCTCTTTGTTCGGTGGGGGTGTAAACTTTTTCTAGGAAGCGATTGCCAAAGCGGTCTAATGCCGATTGAATGCGCGGAACATATACGATATCTGTCCCGAGATAGATGTTCAAGGTCTTGGTTCTCTAAATCTTTGTCTCCATTACTTTAGCAGGACACTCGGGTACAACACAAAACTTACTCAAATGTAGGCTCGTGCTCCAAAACCATATCAAATCAGTCATTTCCAATTCTTCAAGATTATTCAATCTAAAATCTAAAATCTAAAATCTAAAATCTTAACTGTCCCAACCCCAAACCAAGCGGGCGCTCCAGAGGAGGAGCAAGCAGCCGAGGGCGATCCAGTCTCGGATTTTCAATTGCAACTGATGCCATTCTACACGGTGTCGATCGGGACTGGTGAAGCCGCGAACTTTCATGGCGCTGGCTATTTGTTCGGCTCGCAGGAGCAAGTTTTCTAACAGCCGCTCGGCTATCATCAACCAAACTTGAGCGGCGCGGCGAAATCCGAGTTTTTTCCAGTTTATCGCTCGGGTTCTGACCGATCGCACTAAATTTTGTATTTCTTCCAATACTAGGGGAATGAAGCGCAAAGATAACGTTAATGTTAGTGCTATTTCGGTAACAGGCCAGTTCAAGCGGCGCAGAGGTTGCATTAAGTTTTCGATCGCGCTGGTGATTTCTTCACTGGCTGTGGTAAGGAGGTAGAGGTTGGTGCTGTAAATTACTGTGAAAAATAGGGTGCTGACGTTGATAGCTAAATCTAGGGATTTGCGGGTGATTTTAATCGGGCCTTGTTTGAATAAAACGTAACTGTAGTTTGTGGGTTGGGGGAGGGAATTTTGGATTTTGGATTTTGGATTTTGGATTGGGGATTTCCCGCCTAAATTAAAGGGATTGTACCAGGGTTTTTTGGGGGATGGCGGTGGGAGGGTTGTCGGCTGTTGAGAAAAGGTTAATTCGTCGGCTGGGAGGCGGGGCTGGTGTTCTGATGGGAGTGCGTCGGGGGCGATCGCGCTGATGCAAAATACTAATAGGCAGAATAGCAGCAGCATTCCCATTTGCTGTTTCCACACGCGCAAGGGAATTGCTGCTGTTAGTGTCAGTACGATTAACATTCCTACTAGCATCAACCGCCAGATGGGATTGGCGAGTATTGGCGCAATCAGAAATGTCATCAACCAGGCTAATTTTACGCGGGAGTCTAGCCGGTGAAGCCAGGTTACGGGTTGTTCTAGGTAGAGTCCGATAGGAAGCGAGCGAAGTAAGTCCATCTTTTAGATTTTAGATTTTAGATTTTAGATTTTAGATTGAGGGATTGATTGATTGAGGGATTGATTGATTGAGGGATTGATTGATTGATTGAGGGATTGTTTGATTGAGGGATTGATTGATTGAGGGATTGATTGATTGAGGGATTGATTGACGAATTGATTGACGAATTGATTGACGAATTGTTTGATTGACGAATTGATTGACGAATTGATTGACGAATTGATTGAGGAATTTATTGAGGGATTGAGGGATTGATTGATTCAGGGATTGATTGATTCAGGGATTGATTTTTGAAGAAAATTATTTGACTGAGTAATTGATTTATTGAGGGAGGATTATTTGATAGTTTGATTTTTGATTGAAATTTCGGTTGGGGATTTGACATTGTTTTATTTTCGATTGGCTGTTGGGTTTTTAGCAATTAAAGTTTTAATGGATGCAACTGTCATCGCTAAAATTTCATTCGTTTCTGACATGATACTTTTCAATTTAGTGGCATCAACCAATTCAGCTTCAACTATTAGCTCCATCCAGTAAAGACTTTCATCCGCTTCTTCTTCCACTATCCTGAGTTTAGAAATTAAGTCGGCTGTTGACTTAGCACGACAAGCCGCTCGATAATTGGCTCCTACAGAAGTTGCTGAACGTATTAACTGCTTGCCAATTACCTGAGAAGCTGAGCCTTTTGGCAGCGCATCTACTAGCTTAATAACTCTCAATGCTAGCTGCTTTGTTCTTCTTTTAAACTCTTGTTCGTCCACCTTGCGATTTTAGATTTTAGATTGTTTGATTTGGAATTGTTTCAAATACCAAGTAATTGAATTGCCAAGAGGCGAAGGAAGACAAAAGAAAAAAATCGCAACTTAATTATACCATTAAACTGCGTTTTCTCTTCAATCTAAAATCCAAAATCTAAAATCTAAAATCACTTCACGCGCAGTGCTCTGTTGGTTGTGCTCATTTCGGTGGCACGAACTTTTTTGCCTCTCCAAAGCAGCCGCATTGGTGTACCGGTAAAGCCGAGGTGTTTGCGGAATTGGCTTTCCATGTAGCGGCGGTAATTTTCGGTGAAGCGTTTGGGATCGTTGACAAATAGGGCGATTGTCGGTGGCTGCGATCGCACTTGAGTACCGTAATAGATTTTGCCTTGTTTTCCTTGGCGGGTAACTGGGGCTGAGTGCCAGGTTGTGGCTTCTTCTATGACTTCGTTAATGACGGCGGTAGTGACGCGGCGCTTGTGTTCGTCGGAGGCTTTGTCTACTAATTCAATGATTTTTTCAACTCGCTGTCCGCTCATAGCGCTAACAAAAATCATTTCTGCCCAGTCGAGGAAATAAAGTCGGGTTCTTACTTCTCTTTCGTACTCGTAGATGGTGTCGGAGTCTTTTTCTACTGCGTCCCATTTGTTGACGACTATGATACAGGCTCGACCTTCTTGGCTGATGCGATCGGCTAATTTTTGGTCTTGATCGGTAACGCCGTCTATTGCGTCAATTACTAACAGTATGACGTTGGCGCGGCGGATGGCTTTGAAAGCGCGGTTGATCCCGAAAAATTCTGCGCCGTATTCGACGTTTTTCTTTTTGCGGATTCCTGCGGTGTCGATCAAGCGGTAGGTTTGACCGTTGCGTTCTACTAAGGTGTCGATCGCGTCGCGGGTAGTGCCGGAAATCGGGCTGACTATGGCGCGGTTTTCTCCGAGAAATGCGTTTAACAAACTCGATTTTCCGACGTTGGGACGACCGATAATTGCTACTTTAATTTCCTCAACTTCTGGTAATGCTTCCGTGGGAAGGTAAGTAATTAATTTGTCTAGCAATTCGCCGGTGCCGTTGCCGTGAATGCCGGAAATTGGGTAAGGTTCTCCCAGTCCCAATTGCCAAAAGTCGGCTGCTTGGGTGAGCCCTGTATTTTCGGATTCGCATTTGTTGACGGCGAGAATGACTGGGACTTTTTGCAGTCTCAGCCAAGATGCGATCGCTTCGTCGCCGCCGGTGAGCCCGGTTTGTCCGTCTACTACGAAAATTGCTGCGCTGGCTTCTGCGAGGGCCGCCATTGCTTGTTCGCGAATTAAAGGCAGAAATTCTGTTTCGTCGTCGAATACTAACCCGCCGGTGTCTACGACTTGATATTCCCGATCGCCCCAGTATGCTGGTCTGTAAGTGCGATCGCGCGTGATTCCCGGTTCGTCGTGGACGATCGCGTCTTGGGTGTTGGCTAAACGGTTGACGATCGTCGATTTGCCTACATTGGGGCGTCCAATAATAGCAACTATAGGTAGAGACATAAAAGTAGCAGCAATTAGGCTGCGCTGTAATTTTGAGCTTTAATCTTTAATTATAAGGGAATGTCACTCAAATGGAAAGGCTTATTTCTGTATTCGGGTTAGCTGTTTTTGTCGGTTTGTCCTGCGCATTTTCTTGTCGTTCGGCGCGCTGTTAAGCGGCCACCCGTAGTGTGGGGAATTGCTTTGCAGCTAATTTTTGCAATTTACATTCTCAAAACTGCTCCTGGTTTGGCAGTCTTTAATTTTTTTAGAAATTTATTCCCCCTGTTTTTCAACCACTAAGGTGCAGCGTGCATCGAACCCTACTCTCAATGTTATTAAATAAAAGTTAAAATCTAAAATTTTAGAGTGAAACTGTGATAAATGTTTAATAAATTGTTAGACCAACTATCTATTTTTAGCGATCGGCTATTATTGAAAACAAGCAGGAGTTTAGTCTGTAACACTAGATGGAAGCAGTAAACTAAATTATCCTCAAAGCCAAATAAATAGGTGGTTTACAATGGCTGTTATGCAACTAGAAGACGGTAGGACATATAGGGATATTGAGGCGATCGCGAGCCAACTGGCTGTTTTAAATGTTCAGATCGATCGTCTGCCAACGAAGGAAAGTCCTGCGGTTCGAGAACTGCTAGTCCAAGACATCCTCAATGTAACAGAAAAACAGCAGATCCTCGCCGCATTTAATAGCGAGTTTGAACAGTTCAAACGTGCAGACGGATGTCAGTGGTGCGACTTGAAAGTGCTGCAACCGGGTTCGCCGCAGATTTATGCGCTGATGACTCAAAGCAATCGCACTCACACCCACACAGATCCAGAAGTTCTTCACATTTTAGCTGGGGAATGTGTTTTTGGGTTTGTGTATTCTAACGGCTCTCAGGTACAATTAATGTTGCAAGCTGAAGAATACATTAAAGTGCCGGCTAATACCGAACATTGGTTTTATCTCAGTCCGTCGCTGTACTTGAAAGCCGTGCAGTATTACACCACTGCTCAAGGGTGGGTTCCTCAGTATACTAACAGGAAACTAAAAATTACCAACTAAATATAAGGTGCGCAATGCGCACCTTTATCGATAAAAACAGGCGATTTAAATGGCGATTTTACAAACAAATTTCCTATCTAATAAACTCACCAATAAAGGATTAAATGCTATCCTATTCATTGGGTTCGGCAATTTCAATTTCTTCGCAGCGCTGCAAAAGCGCTTCTATTTCCTGAGCTAAAAAAATTACTTCCGGCCAAGAAGAACCGTTAATTAAATCTTGAGCGTGAGCTAATTTGTTTCTCAATGCTTCTGCTGACTTTAAAAAACGCTCTCCATAGCGTTTGGATTTGAGTCCCAGCCGATCGACTATTTCAGCAGAAGTCAGGATTAAATCTCGCTTGTCGCAGAATTGCAGGTAATCGATTAAGTCAATTGCTTCATTTCGCGATCGCCCCAATTCCCACAGGTGTTTTGCTGCTAAGATGCGATCGCCCTTAAGGAATTTTTGCCAAGAATCTTGGGGAAAGTAGATCCGCACGATCCGCAATAAATTCATTTCGAGAAGCGTCACCAATCCAAACAGCAGCATCCGCACCGGTGCTTTTTGTAAATCGCCGCAGGTAACAATCCCGTCGATCCTGTTGCTTTCCAATACAAATAATCTCGGTTTTTCTCGCAGCAGCGGCAGCAATTCCATCAAAGGAGTCGAAGCAGCAATTAATTGTGAGGGGTGAAAAATTTGCTGGTAGTCGCTGCACTTGCCTTTACCTAAGTGCGATCGTTCTACATAGCCGCAAACCGTGCCGTTTTCTTCGATACCCAGTACGTCAAAATCGCGGGCTTCCATCCACGATCGCAATTTGGCTGCATCTTCGCAAGCTGGGACAGATTTCAGCGGTTCCGCGAGGTATTTAACTGTAATGCTGTCTTTGAATAAATCCCGCAAGTCGGCGGAACTTGATTTTAAATGCTTCATCTCATGTCTGGTAATTTCATCGATCGTTGCGCGACAAGAGGACAATTAATATTGTAACTGCAAGTAGAGACGCAGCGTTACCGTGGGAGAATCTCAGTTTTGTAAAAAGCGTTTTTTAGGAGTGCGAACGTCCCCCAAGCACTCCTGTAAAATCAAAACTGAGATACTGCCTTACCCAAGGCGAACTTAACGTTCAACCCTGAGTCCGCCTCTCGTTTCAACAAGAGCCTCAAAGCGAAATTCCTCGCTATGAGGACTAATGAGTTCTTCAGTCCTCTTTGAGAGGACTTTTGCTCTGAGACAGGGAATTCATTCCCTGGCGGACTGTCGGGTGAGCGGGAGGACTGGCGGACTAAAAGCTTAAGTTGACACTAATATGCCTTACCGTGTCCCTACAGATTTCATGATATTACTTACTGGCTAATTCCGGGCAATAATGGTTGGCTGCAAGGGTGGTAATAATATCGGCATCGGCGAGAAAACTTTCTTTGACAGTTGGATTGTCGATACTCGCAGCTTGCCCGATCGCTCTTAATTTAACTTCCGGCAGAGAAACTCCCGATTTTGCTTCCGCACACATTCTTTTAGCGGCCGCAATTTTTTGACCGGGGGCCCTTTGAATTGCTTGCAGTAAATTGTCCGTGGCTTCGGGAGAGTAGCTTTTTGCTAAGCGTTTGTAGTCTTCCAGAAATTTCCCATCGTTGCCTGTCAGCTTAATGTCTGATTCTTGAGGCGAACACAACAAATTTAAGTTAATTACTTCTCCCGCTGAATTGACAAGAAAACATCCTTCGCGTTCTTGGGCGATCGCGCTTTTTTCGCTCGGTACAAATTGTATAATAATGGCGGACAAAACAGCAGTTAAACGCGAGTATTTTAGCATTGGAATTACGTGATATAGCTGGAATTTTTAACCGCAGAATGCGGATAAAAGCCGTGTTATTGAGTCAGAGCGTGTCCGGTAAATTAACCGAAATAATTGTAGGGGCGGGTTTCACCAACAATCTATCATTCTAACTAAAAATCTACATAAACCCGCCCTCCAAGCTGTCGGCCATTCAACCCACATAATATCAGACGAGCATTTCGTTGTCTATGGAAGTTTTCATTAACAGCACACATCCCCGTTGTGTCAGGGAAGAATGTATGGAACCGGGAAGAGAGCGAATGTAGTCGCCTTGATGGCAACTTTCCCCTTCTACAATTAAGTCTCCTTCTAAAACAAACACTTCCTCCGAGGCAGCGTGTCGGTGCAGGGGAAATGTTGCTCCCGGTTCTAGTCGCATCAAGCAGGTAATTTCGCGCTTTTTTTTGTCAATATAAAGCTTGCCAAACGAGACTCCCGGAACTCCATAAGATTTCCATTTGACATCGTGCGATCGCACGATTAAAGATGGAGCATTGTTCTCCGTTGAGGAGGTAACAATGGGCTTTAAATTGACTGATTCTGCCGGAGTTGGCGGCACTTCGGCTATGCGCTGGAACAGGCGGTTTTTGAGGTCGGGGGCGACGGGAACTGGGGGGGCTGTGTAGGCGATCGCGGCAATTGTTGATTCAAAAGCCGCTAATTCACTTGTAAGTTCTGCGGATTCTTTCAATTTCTCTGCAAATGCGCCGCGTTCTGACTCGTCGAGGATATCGAGAGCTTGAAGGGCTGCAAGGATGTTATATTCCTCGTCTGGCATCATTTCCATCTGTTTTCCGCGATTAATTTTAATTCAGCCTAGGTTGATTTTAAATTTCAGATTTGTCTGCTGCCCTCGCACTCAAGATGGATGATTGGAGATGCCATAATTTTAGATTGATGTTAAACAACTTAAATTTTGTTTTTTGACAATCTAAAAAAATTGTTCGCTCAAAGCTTGACGCAATTTGGAAATACCCAACCGAATTCTGGTTTTGATTGTACCTGTCGGGATACCAGTTTTAGCTGATATTGCCGCGCAAGTCAGCCCTTGGTAGTAGGCGAGTTCGATCGCCTCTTGCTGTTCCTTTGGCAGTTTTTCTAACGCTGCTTTGACTTGTTCGCTGCGTTCTTTAAAAATTGCATCTTCCATCGGTTCTGCAACGCTAGAAATGGGTACTTTAGCATCTTCCAGACAAGCTTCAGCAGCCCGGACTGTTCGCTGCATCGCTCGGAGCCGATCGAGGGAACGACTGCGGGTCAGCATGAACAACCAGGTATCTGCTCGACTGCGAGAAGGATCGTAAGTTGCTGCTTTTTGCCAAATTTGGGAAAAAACATCGAGTACAACTTCTTCAGCTTCTTCTACCGAACCCAGGATTTTGTAAGCGAGAGCGTAACTTGGGCGACCGTAGCGATCGTAAAGTTTAGCTAATGCCGTTTGGTCTTTCCGGGCAATCTGCACTAAAAGCAGCGATTCATCGCCTGACTTCTGGCCTGTCATTTCAGTGTACCGAAAATTTTTGTTTTGACGGCACAGATCCAAAATTAACAATTCGGCGTATATCACTACAGAACATAATTGTAAGTTTGAAGTTGGGGGTACAAGCGGGAGTATGCCTTTTCCGGCTAATTTTATCGTGCTTTGAATTTTTCAAATCCCAAGTTATCTTGAATTTTACCACCTGATTAGTAATTTTTTTGAGACTTAGCAATCCGCTTTATGCAGAACGAAGAAATGCCCGGATACTGAACAGTCAATCGATTTTAGATTTTAGATTTTAGATTTTAGATTTTAGAGTTGAAGCATTGACCCCACAGATAAATTCGGGGCGCAAGTTTCATCGGATACACGTTTTTTATTTCTCCACGGATTCATCCGTGGGCTTGTATCCTGGATGCTTTCGGTCAAAACAGCGCCCTTCACTCGTTCCCAATCTCTGTCTGCTCGCTCCCAACAAGAGCCTGGGAACCCATATAAGCGATGATCTGGCTCCATTGGATTGAGGGAAGCCGTGTCTCCGAGCAGTCATTCCCAAGCATAGTCCGGGAACGAGTAAATCCTTAATTACCCTCTTTTTTACATAAATTAGTCTGGCAGCACAGATCCAAAATTGCCAAACCTTCGTATACCACCAATAGGAGAAGGCTCAGCAACAGCGCAAAAGCGCGACAGGTTGACAGATTTCAACCTGTTGCTACAAAAGTAAAACCCGCGAATGCGGGTTATTTACCATGGATTTGTGCAAAAATTTCATTGAAATAAAGGTGCTAACTGTGAAGCTCACAAAAAAAATTCGCCGAACCATACTAGCTATTGAAGTAGCTCTAATTGCTCTATTAACTCCAGGGATAATTGTCGCTTCTGACCACGACGACGGCGAAGTAGATATCAAAGGTCGCGCTGTAAATTTAACTGACCTGTACGTATATCGCGAAAAAGACCAAAACTCCGGTGCTGCGGACGGGGATTTAGTATTTACCATGAATTCAAATCCCAGGTCTGTCGCCCGCTATCAATATTATTTCAGCACTACAGCCCTCTACCAATTTCACATCACGCAGGTAGGTGACGTGAATTCTACACCTACTGGACGCTCTGATATTATCTTGCGGTTTGCCTTCAGTCCGCCTAACAATCAAGGTATGCAAGCGGTAGCTGTAACTGTTGTTCGCGGCGGCTCGGAGACTGTTGCTAAGACTACAGTTAACGGCGGGCTAATTGCCACAACTCCGCTGAATTCCAATGCTGTTTTAAATACAGTACCTGTGGGCGGTTCTAACTTGACTGTATTTGCCGGGTTGCGGGAAGACCCGTTTTTCTTCGATGTGGAACAATTTTTCCGAGTTCGCGCCGCCGCTTTGGGAACTGGGCCCCGCACTGCTTTTAAACAACCGAATCAAGCGGTGGACTTTACTAAAGGTTACAACGTCAATACAATTGCTGTCCGCGTTCCGAAAGCATTTTTGCAAGCTGGAACTGGGGCGAATACTTTTGATGTTTGGTCAACAGTTTCGATTCGCGATGGAGCTGGCGGTTTCAAACAATTCGAGCGTTTGGCAAGACCTGCAATTAATGAGGGTTTGATAGTTACTCCCGACTTCCTGGAAGCATTTAATAGTATTCCTCCGAGATTGGATTTGAGCGCTGCGGCTGCTCCGGTGCGGCAGGAAGCTGTTGCTACTCTGAATGCTGTGGATCTTTTGGACGGTCGGGATAATGTCGATCCAAATGCGATCGCCGGAGCTTTCTTGCCCGATGTCATGCGGATCGATACCACAAAAACCAGCGGCTACGCTAGCGCTACAAATGCTCAAGGAAGCTTGATCGGAGGTCGTATGCTGATGGACGACGTTATTGATATCACTCTGGGAGCTTTGGTGGGTTCTCCGGTTGGCGATAACGTTTCATATAACGGAACTCCGGGAAATCCGGCTCAGGGACACAAACCTTTAGAACCGACTTTTCCTTATTTGGCTTTGCCTAATTAGTCATTAGTCCTGGAGGCAGAAACCGGGTTTTTTAACGAAATATTGCATTGCCACCTTTAAAATTGGTAAAAAACCCGGTTTCTTTGATATTTATGTGTAAAAATTGGATTTTTTTACCGCAGATAAACGCTGATTAACGCGGATGTATGAAAACTAAAATTAAACAGGAAATAAAATCGGATATTTTCTCGTGGTGGCTGCTGATAGCGGTTCCTTTAGTTGGGATGGTAGTAGTAAATTTACCTCCTAACTTGCGTTTTATTTCAGATAATGTTTCTAACAAAAGTCCCGAAAATTTAGATGCTAATTACCGCTATCAGTTTTCAGAAAGTTTGAGAAATAATCCGAATCAAAAGGAAGCAATTCAGCAAGAGATTGCTTTTTACCAGCAGCGGTTGGCAGTTGATTCCCGCAGCGGTTTGAACCGGGCTGCGCTGGCGGGATCTTATTTGAAAATGGCTCGCGCTACAGGGGAGGGAGGTTGGTTTTTATTGGCAGAACAAGCGGCTCAAAGGTCGATCGCCGATTTGCCTTTTGACAACAAAGGTGCGCTGTTAGTTTTAGCTCGAATTGCCGAGGCCAGACACGATTTTGCTACTGCTTTGCGCTTTGCTAAACAGGCGGGTTCTGACAATGAAGATGCGATCGCCCTTTCAGTTACATCTCACTTAGCGATGGGTAAAGTGAGCGAGGCAAATGCAGCCGCAGAAGCCTTAGTTAACCGGATTCCCAACTTGGGTTCTCTCACTTTAAGAGCTTTAGTGAGAGAGTCTCAGGGCCGAGATGCTGAGGTTTTGCAGGATTACCGCCAAGCAATGGCGGCGGAGGAACCGGGAGAGGTTGCGGGTTCGGCGCGGGCCCGATCGCTCTTGGGTCGATTTTACGCGCGTCGCGGGCAGTTTGTGCAGGCGAAAGCGCTGTTTTTGGAGGCGCTGCGGTTGGTGCCGCGATACCCGCTGGCGCTGATTTATTTGGCGGATTTGGAGACGCGGCAGGGCAATTATCGGGAGGCGGAAGGCTACTACAGCAAGGTTTCGGCGTATTCTGGCGGAGTTGCGACTGTGTTCGATCGCATTGTCGATCGCGGTATGGCGAGGGTGAAGGATTTGCAGGGAGATGCGATCGAATCCCGGCGACTTCGGGACAAAGCAGAAGCTGGGCTGCGACAGGAACAGGTTTCTGGATCTACCGGTTTTGGCCACCGCAGGGATTTGGCAACTTTGCTGCTGGAAAAAGGTCGATCGCAGGATGTAACGGAAGCGCTGGCGTTAATGCAGGAGGAGGTGAAAATTCGGCGGGATGCGGTGACGCTGGATACTTTAGCTTGGGCGCTTTCCGCCGCTGGGGAATGGCAAAAGGCCGATCGAGTGATGGCCGAAATAATGCGATCGGGGATTCGGGATGCGGGTATGTTTTACCGGGCTGGTGCGATCGCCCGGACTTTAGGTAAGGATACCGAATCTCGCGCTTATTTTCAAAAGTCCAAGGAAATTGACCCGAGTTTTGACGATCGATCTCGCCAAGCATTGGGTTTGGGAAGTTATGAATTTTGAGCCGTAGGGGCGGGTTCACCAATAATTTTATGGGATATAGACAATTTAAATAAACCCGCCCCCACCCAACGATAAAACTCTTAAAAGGATATACTTATGCAATACAAATTAAACCGACAGCTAAATTTTTTCATCCTATTCTTCCTGACACTTTCATTATTACTAACAACCTCAACCAGACCAGTTTACTCGCACTGGTCAGACTTATCCGTAGCAGAAATAGTAGTCAACGATTTGCAAACCGAAATAACATTAACTTTCCCAACTGGCTTGACAAACTTCGCCGACGACAATCGAGACAGCCAGCTACAACCTGCTGAAGTTCGCAGCCACCAAACACAGCTAGAAAAGTTTTTCAGCCAACAAATCCGCCTCACCAACAGCAGCAGCATTCAAGGCTCCGTAGCAGTAAAACCGCTAGAAATAGCAGCTAAAAGCGCCAGTGTAATCCAGCAGCCGAATACCCACAGCACCTTAATCTTAAACTACACCTGGCCCGCACCTTCTCAAGATAAAAGTCCGGGTTTACCTAACTCAATTTCCATCTCCAAACCAGAGAAATTTCGGATTAATTACAATCTGTTTTTGCCCGGAGTTCCTACAGCTAGCTGCCAAGCTACGATCGTGCAAGCGGGTGCTGTAAAAAGCTTTGTGTTTACGCCGCAAAACCGCGACTTTTTGTTAGCAGGAAAGGAATCAATCTGGGATTCAGGTTGGAGTTTGCTGCTAGCAATAGCGGGAGCATTTGCTTGGGGATGCGTGCACGCGATGTCGCCGGGACACGGAAAAACCATAGTCGGCGCTTATTTAGTGGGTGCGCGGGCTACTCCGATACACGCTTTATTTCTAGCAGCGACCACTACAATTACTCACACTGCGGGCGTGTTTGCGGTGGGTGGAATTACTTTGTTTGCTTCTAACTTAATCGATCCAGAAAAATTAGATCCTTGGCTGAGTTTAATCTCAGGTTTATTAGTAGCCTTCATCGGGCTTAACTTACTCTTAGAAAAAATCAAAACAAGGTTGGTAGTGAGGACTGAAGTTCTCAAAAAAATCAAAAGTAAAGTTTTTAATAAAAACTGGTTTCTCAGGACTAAAGTCTTTACTGCGGAATGTCAAGAACCAGTAAATCTTTTGAGTAGAGGAAGTTGGGAGCGAGAATTTAAGCCTGTAAAACCCGATATATCTCACCACTACCACCATCACGGAGACGGCCGGATTCACTCGCACTTGCCGCCCGGTGCTGACGGTTCTCCGATTACTTGGAAAAGCTTATTGGCGTTGGGAATTTCCGGCGGTTTGTTGCCTTGTCCTTCTGCTTTGGTGATGCTGTTGAGCGCGTCGGCTTTGGGCAATGTTGGTTTGGGAATGACGCTAGTGGTAGCGTTTAGTTTGGGATTGGCTTTGGTGCTGAGTGCGATCGGATTAATTTTGGTTTATGCCAAACGTAGTTTTAATAAACTGCCAAAACAGATAACAGCAGTCAAATTTTTGCCTGCGATTAGTGCGATGTTTGTAATGTTTTTGGGGTTGGGAATTACCGGACAGGCGATGTTGAAAATATTGGCTGCAAATCAATGGGTAATTGGCAAGGGATAAGCCTAAAATTAGGACTTTCCCTCCTAACTGCAAACTTAAGAATCAGCCTGCTTTTAGATACCCGATTTCTTGAAGAAGCCGGGTATCTGGCTATTCTGTTTTTTAGCCGTTGCTCACTTATCAGGCCGCACTATGTTTATTAATAATTTCGGCTAACTCCGGTACTCCGTTTTCCACGTAAGTCTTAGCTGAGGGGCGGAGTTTGGCATAGGCGCCTTTAACCATCGCTCTTGTGCTTTTCTCGACCCTTTTGTCGCTGATTTGGAGCAATTCGTCTGCTACTTCAGCTTTTCTTTGAGTCAGATATTCTACTGGGTTGCCATTGTTTTTCGCTTCAGTCCACATCGGATCGAGTGCGATCGAGATTTCTGGCAGAAGTTGATCTACGACTTGGGCGCAATAGTCAGCCCGTATCCCCTTGACCGTAGAATAGGCAGCTTTAAGAGCAAGACCACCCAATCCCGGCGCTGCTGCAACTTGTTGGTCTATCAACTTTACACAGTCATCAACAAAAGTTTCTCTGTTGTTTTCATTCAAGAGAATATCGCTAAGTCCCATTTTCACTTTCCTTGATTTAATAGTCAATGTGCTTATTAATTTTAAGCTCAATCTGACATCATATATCTATTTTGAGCCTTTACTCAAGGTTTGCCAAGTTTTTTAAGGTTTGAATGTCTCTATGAGACAATCTAATGTTGAGATTTGTCTAGTATGTTATGGGAATTAATGTTTTATCTGCTACTAATTATTGGCCTGCGGTTTGTAGTAAGGGCTTTAGTCCTTATTAGGTGATATTAATGAGGACTAAAGCCCTGACTACAAACTGATGAGTTGTGAACGGTCACATAAAAAAGAGAACAGCTCGAAAAAAATATTATAGAGAGGGTCTGCCTAAGTCCGATCGCGCTTGCACGTATTATATGGCACGTATCATTAGGATTGGACGTTCGACTTGATGTCTGCAGGTGCTGCAATGACGGGAACTTTTAGGGTTTGAGCGGGGCGATCGCTCGATTGCAATACCAAATTTTTCGGTAATGGCGCGGAAGTGCTTAGTCCGGGAAATATGTGAAGCGATAAGGTTAAGCCGGCAGCTAATAATAGTTTTTCTAACATGGCACTGTCTCCAATACATACGCCCTAGGGCATAATTCCTCTTACACCTACAACATATAAACATCCTCAGTCGCTTGGTGCGATCGCACGGGCATAGTTTAAGTGACATCTATCACCACTGAGCAGGGGGTGATGGGGATAGGGGGTGTGGGGATAGGGGGTGATGGGCCCTAGGGAAGTGGGGGAGAGTGGGAAATCTTTCCTCGCACTTCTACTGTCAACATCGGTTGAACGTGTTAAATTCCTTACACTGGTTCCTTGCCAAACTTCCCTACAAATCAAGAATTGTCCCAGAGAAAGAAGCCGTTGAGTCTCTCTCAAAGGTAGAATTAGCGCGTAGAAGTTATTTGACACAGCGGAGGTACCGACAATATGCTTGCATACTTTCTAGCGTTGGCAGTCGGTCTGGGCAGCTTCAGTATTTACATGGCGGCATTCTTTTTTCCAGAAGTTCACCGCAAAAGTGATTTTACCTGGAGCGGTGTAGGACTTTTTTATGCGTTAATTTTATGGGTTTGTGCGGGCCGAATTACCGGTGCTCTGCTGCTTGGTCAAATGGCGGGCGTGGCTATGTTGGGCTGGTTTGCTTGGGAAACTCTGACTTTGCGCAGACAGGTGACGCCCGTTGCTGAGCAAACGCCGATTCCTCAGTCGGTGAATTTGCCGGGGGCTGCGGGCGGGCCGTTAGCGGGCTTGTTTGGCAAGAAAAAAGAGCCCGCAGCGAAAAAACCTAAGTTTGTTCGATCGCCCAAACCGAAAACTGATGCGGTTCCAGCACCCGCTGCGGATAAGGGCGAGGTCAAGCTAGAGGAAAAGCCGGCGACTTCCCCAATAGCTGAAATTTCCGAAAGTTCAACGATCGATCCGACGGCCGAAAGTGCGCTCGCCCCTGACTTGAAAATTCCCGACAGAAGCGCACCTGCAATTGCAGAAATACCCGTCTTTTCGGTCGAAACTCCTGCTGCTGAGACTTCACCAACCCCAGCAGAATTAGCCAGCAGCTTCACTCCTTTACCCCTACCTCTAGAATTTTCAGAAATTCCAGCAGCAGCAACTGTGGAGCCAACAGAGGCTCAGCCAGAAGCAAAACAGCAGCCAGAAGACGATGATTTTGACGAGATGTGGAGGGCGATGGCTAAAGAGTCCCAGTCTGCAGCGAGTTCGGCAGCCCCAACGACGACACCAACGCCAGCCTCTGAGGCAAACTCAACTCCTGCCAAAACAGCTAAAAAATCCGGCGGTTTCGGAAGTCTGTTCGGCAATATCAAAAATAGTCTCGGCGGTATGTTGGGACGGGGTGCGGGTAAAAACAAGTCTGATGCAACTCCCCAGACGGCACCAACACCTTCAGCCACTCCAGAATCGATCGCACCTGAATCTAAAATAACGGCAACTCCTGCACCGGCGATCGACCAGATTCTCGAATCCGAATTAGCCGAGGCGGCTGCGGAAGTTGCAGCCGAAAGCAGCAACACTGCTGTTGAAACCAGCCAAGGAGTGGCGTTTCCGACCGATGTTGAAGCAATGGCCGAGTTGATGGCCGCAGAAACCGCGAGTTCTGACACAATAGGGGAAACTCCAATTTTAGACGGAGCGTCCGCTGAAACTCAGACAGCGCCGTTGGCTCAAGAAACGCCGGAGGCCTGGGTGGGTGAACCGGAAGCAGCAGCAGCAGGCGCAACGGAAGCAGAAGCCCCTGCTGTATATCTAGAAATGACTGTGGTGGAAGTGGCAGAGCCTGTAGAGATACAAGTACCGGGAGAACCTGGGTTGAGCGTGCAGGTGGAAACGGTTTCAGTATCAGCGATCTCGATCGTCGAATCCACAGATACAAAACCATCTTCTGAGGCAGAACAACCGGAATTGATTCGCCCGAATCCCCCCACTTCGGAGGTAGCAGACACTGCTAAACCGGCCGCTGAATCCAAGTCTGAGAAGGTATCGGAAGAAGATAAGCCGTTATCTTGAGGAAGAAAGCAAAAGGTAGAAACCAGAATTTTTTGATTCTGCTTTCTGCCTTCTTACTTCTGCCTTCTGCCTTCTGCCTTCTGTCTTATTCCTTTTTCCTTCTCCCTTAATATTATGAAAGCAATTATGGTCGTGGGAACAACATCTCACGCAGGGAAATCTTTACTTGTTGCAGCATTGTGTCGAATTTTTTCTCGGCGCGGCTGGCGGGTAACTCCGTTTAAAGGTCAGAATATGGCACTGAATTCCTATGTCACAGCCGCCGGCGGAGAGATTGGCTACGCTCAAGCAGTGCAAGCTTGGGCCGCAGGCGTCGCACCTTGGGTAGAAATGAATCCGATTTTGCTCAAGCCGCAAGGAGACATGACTTCTCAATTGATTGTCAAGGGCAGGGCGATCGCCAATGTGCGAGCATCTCAATATTACGAGCAGTATTTCGATATCGGCTGGCAAGCTATTCGGGAATCTTTAGAATTTCTCAAGCAAGAATTTGACATGATTGTGTGTGAGGGAGCCGGCAGCCCTGCTGAGATCAATCTCAAACACCGCGATTTAACAAATATGCGGGTAGCTAAATATTTAAAAGCTCGAACTTTGCTAGTAGTTGATATCGATCGCGGCGGTGCTTTCGCTCACATTATCGGTACTTTGGAATTGCTCGATCCAGACGAACGGGCTTTAATTAAAGGATTCATTATTAATAAGTTCCGAGGACAAAAATCGATCTTAGATCCGGGCTTGACTTGGCTAGAAGAAAGAACGGGAATCCCGGTTGTTGGGGTGATTCCTTGGATCGACGAAGTGTTTCCCTCCGAAGATTCTCTCGATTTGCTCGATCGGCGTTCTCCCAATTCTCAAACCGACATCAATATTTCGGTCATCCGTCTGCCCCGAATTTCTAATTTTACCGACTTTGATCCCCTGGAGTCGGAAACTACCGTCACAGTCAAATATGTCAGCCCAAAAGACCATTTAGGCCATCCAGACGCCGTGATTTTACCAGGGTCTAAAACTACAATTTCTGATTTGCACGTGCTGCGCCAAACAGGTATGGCAAAAGCTATTCAAAATTACTTAGTAGCTGGCGGTACAGTCATGGGAATTTGCGGCGGCTTTCAGATGCTGGGAGAAAGTATCAGCGATAAAGAAGGCCTTGAGGGAGAAAAAGGAGAATTTTCAGGATTAGGATTGCTGCCTTTGAAAACTGCGATCGCACCGAACAAAATAGCCCGCCAACGAATCGTAACATCTAACTATCCTCAACCGGGTTTGCCTGTTTCCGGTTACGAAATTCATCAAGGAAAAACGCAAATCCTAGAGTCAGATTTGACTGAACCGTTATTTGACGATGCTAGTTTAGGCATTGTCAATACTTCTCAATCAATTTGGGGTACATACCTGCACGGCATCTTTGACAACGGAGCTTGGCGGCGAGCTTGGTTAAATCACTTGCGGCAGCAGCGAGGACTCCGCGCATTGCCTACAGGTATTTCTAATTACCGAGAACACCGAGAAGCTTTGTTAGACTCTCTAGCAGATACAGTGGAAAAGCATTTAGATATAAAGCAGATTTTAGGTTAATTAGTTAACAGTTGACTGTTGACTGTTAACTGTTAACTATTGTTTGTTATAGTTGAGGTTAAAAGTCAATGACAAAAGTTTGTTTTTTACCTGATAACGTGACAGTTGAAGCTGAAGCAGGAGAGCTTTTGCTTGATGTAGCCAAACGTGCAGGGGTTTCTATTCCTACTGGCTGTCTCATGGGTTCTTGTCACGCTTGCGAAGTAGAAATTGACGGCGGAGATACGATTTGTGCTTGTATTTCCGGCGTCCCTTCCGGGAAAAAGCAAGTGACAATTAATCTGTATGTTGACCCGACTTGGTAATTTGTCAGTTGTCAGTTGGCAGTTGGCAGTTAGTTGTTGGCATTAGTCATTAGTTAACAGTCAACAGTCAACAGTCAACAGCTAATTCTTTTGCCATTCTTGCTGTTTCTTGCGAGCAGATTGCAGCCATTTTTGGGATTCGGGATAAACAGTTGTCCCGGGTTTTACGGATTCTAATTGATTGATAATTTGTTGCAACTGGCCCAGAGAGTTACCGGAATTTTGATTCGGAGAATTCACATCATTTTGCAAGTTGGCAAACAAGCTTTTAGCTGCTTGCAAAGCTGTTGCCGAATCTTTTTCTGCTTCCAGTCTCATCTGGGCAATTCCTAAGTTTTTCTGATATTCAGCGAGTTTGGTTTGAGCGTCGAGATAGCCGGGGTTATCGACTGAAATTAATTTCAGTCGGTTAATTCCTTCTTGCCACAATTGTGCTATTTGTTCCCACTGTGCGGCGGGATGCGGCGGTTTTTGGGAGGCGACGGCGGCGGAGAGAGCAAATTCTTTGGCAGCTTCAATTAAGTTGTCAGCCTGCACAGAACCGGTGGCGACGCCGCCCATTGCTTGAAAGTCTCTTTCTGCTGCTTTGAGTGTTTTCTTAGCCGTTTCTCCCGCGAGGGTTTCGGCGGGAATTTGATTGAGTTGGTCGATCGCACTTTGCCAATTTACCGTCGCTTTTTGTCTATCCGCAGCAGTTTTGGCTTGCTGATACTCCTGTTTCGCGGCCTTTAGCGTTTGTTCGACTTGATTTAACTGAGTAAAAGCATTTTTTTGCTGGAAAATCTGAGCCTCCATCCGCCCGACATTTTTGCGGGCGGCTTGAAATTCATCGAGTGTAAACTGCCAACTGCAGCTAAAAAAAGAGCAGTACCTCTTTGGGTAATAGCCGAGGAACCACACCGGTAAGGCGTCGAGATGTTTTTGCGCCTCTTTTGCTTTAATTTCGCCCAAGTCAAAATCAGCGACAGCAGTGGCTTTATTCACCAGTTGATCGGATTGTTCCACAAGGGCGATCGCCTGCCGGTAATTGTGATCCATACTCATAAAACTCGGCAGCAACAATATCGGCATTGTTTTGGCTACGGGCCAGCGAATCATCGGAAAAGGTAGATTTAGCAGCCAAATTATCCCTGCTGCACTTCCCAGCAAACTCCCAGCAAAGATGATTTTACCGAACAATCCGGGCGGGCGGTTGGCTTTGACGGCTGCTTTGAGAGCTTGTTCGCTGAAGTTGGGAAATTCGTCTTTGAAGGTATCGCGGATTTCTTCTTTTGAGGCGAAAGTGCCGTTTTGCAAGCGTAATTTCTCCAACCGCTTGATTACCATCCGTCGGTAGACATCACCGGCTAGACTATCAGCCGCCGCGCACTTGTCAACTTCGGCCCGCAAAATTTCAAAAGCTCGATCGGTAAGACGCGCCATAAAACTCACCTATTCCCTTTTAATTATTTTACAGGTTCCCGTGTAAATAATTGTTAAAATATATAAAGCCCACATCAAATATCCGAATTAATTTCATGCCGACTGCTTTAATCACCGGTGCTTCTGGCGGAATTGGTGCAGCCTTTGCCGCCGAATTAGCGAAACGCCAGCACAATCTAATCTTGGTAGCTCGATCCGAAGACAAATTGCAACAGCTAGCTGCTACACTGCAAGAGGAATTCAATATTTTAGTCGAAATTATCGTTCAAGATTTGACCGCACCGACCGCTGGAACTGCTGTATTTGACGCGGTTGTTAAAAAAGGTTGGACGGTTGATTTGTTGGTAAATAATGCGGGTTTTGGCGATTACGGTGCTTTTGCCGATCGCCCGCTTGACAAACAAGTAACCATGGTGCAACTAAATATTGTAGCATTAGTGGAACTATCGCACTTATTTTTGCAGGGAATGCGGCAGCGAAAAGCAGGAAGTATCATCAATGTTAGTTCGATCGCAGCTTTTCAACCGATGCCGTACTTGTCGATGTATGCAGCTACTAAAGCCTTTGTTTTGAGTTTCAGCGAGGCACTTTGGGCGGAAAACAAAGATTTAGGAATTCGCGTTTTGTGCCTTTGTCCAGGGCCGACAGAATCGGACTTTTTCGCAGTAGCTGAATTTCCTAAATCAATGGCATCCAGTAGCGGGCAAAAACTCGTTCCCGCAGCGGAAGTAGTGCGAGATGCTCTCAAAGCTTTAGACAAAAATGAGTCTAATGTTGTCACAGGGGGAATTCCCAATCAAATCATCGCCAATCTGCCTCGATTGATGCCGCGAGAACTTTTGGTGAAGTCGGTAGAAAAGGTGTTTCGGGCGAAAGAGGAATAGTTCGATCGGGGTTTCTATCCCGGTCTCATAGCGAAAGTCCTCTCAAGAAGACTGAAAAGCAAATTAAATAAACAATCAAATATTTGTCACCATTCTTCAGTCGGTTTCAACCGACTTTAGCTATGAGACAGGGGTTTCAACCCCTGGCGGAATCGCGGACAAACAAACGAACCCTGGGGATTCGCCGCACCCAAAACCAAAGAAACCGGGTTTTTTGCAGTTTTTAGGCGCTGTATCGATATTCTCGGAAAAAACCCGGTTTCTCGCCACCGCGCGATATTCTCGCAAAAAATCCGGTTTCTCGCCACACCTACAACAATCTTGCCATCACCCGCTTCAAACAGATGAGTTTCACCTATAATAAATAAATGGATCGAACCATCCTAAATCCCAAATCGCCATGAACTCAGAACGCCAACAAGCCTATCTCAACCTGATAAATCAAATCCTAGATTTTCCCCCCGGTGAAGAAGCGGAGATATTGAAAAATCATCGGAAATTGCTGGATGATGGCTTAGTTGTGGCAATGCGAGAAGTGGCAGAGAATCTCAGAGAACAAGGTAAATTAAATAGTGCTAATCGGTTGAAAGCTTTTGCATTGGAACTCGGCGAATTCCTAGCGAGAATTGCGCTAAAAGCAGAAGCAGACAGACTGTTTGAACAAGGAATTGAGCAGCATAAAATTAGTCAATTTCGAGAAGCTTTGCAGTCTGGCGAACAGGCATTAAGTATCTATAGGAAAATCGGATATCGCCAAGGAGAATCTGATTCCCTCGGCAGTGTGGGTATAGCTTACAATGGGAGCATCCCGATTTTGCAAGTATACAAAAGTATGATAAAATGCGCTGCTTTTGGGAAAAGCCAACACTTAGCT
>NZ_JAUBTB010000052.1:0-57324 GCF_036704965.1 Microcoleus sp. F10-B2
GAACTGCCAAATGGCTAAAACGAATACAGCTCAAAGAATACAGCCACCGAAACTACCCCCTGCAGGGGTAAGTTCCGGTTAATGCTAGCTGAGAATATTATTTCAGCGTTACGTAAGTTAACTGAATAATCAGGTAAATCTGAGATGTTGCACCATTCTCAATAAGCTTTTATGAACAGGCTTTCGGGCCCGTTCCGCGAAGAGTGAATTTTCTCGCGGAACGGGCCCGAAAGCCTGTTAAGCGAGAATGGTGCAAGATGTGAGGTAAATGGGAATGAACCCCAATGAATTGTAATTGCAACTCGTACAAAAACCCGGTTTCTTGAAGAAACCGGGTTTTTTAAGACAATTACCTAACTTTTACCGTTGCCGTTTCCATTGCCGCCAGTGGTTAGCAAAACCCGCTTAGCTAAAGGTTCCGGCACTTCTTGCAATCGATCGAACTCCCAATTAAAAAATCCGACTCCCATTGTCTGCGATCGCAATTCTACAATCAAATTCTGCATTTCTGCGATCGGCAAATAAGCGGAAACAGCATCCCATCCCTTCCAGTCTTGTTTACCTTCGTAGCCGAGAATTTGGCCGCGGTGTCCGCTGACCAACTGCAACACCTTTGATGTACACTCGTTCGGAGCGCAAATTTCAACTTTGGCGATCGGTTCCAGCAATGCCGGTTCGCACTTCGCCATTCCCTCCTGCATCGCCAAACGCGCCGCTTGCTTGAAAGCTTGTTCGGAACTGTCAACGGAATGGTAGGAACCGTTCGTCAGCGTCACCGCTACGTCTACCACGGGGAAACCCAGCGGGCCGCGATCCAAATACTCGCGCACTCCCACTTCCACGCCGGGAATGTACTGTTTTGGGACGACTCCGCCGACTATTTTGTCGCTAAAGCTGAAACCTTCTCCGCGAGGCTGCGGTTGAATGTCGAGGTACACGTCGCCAAACTGTCCGTGCCCGCCGCTTTGGTGTTTGTAGCGCCCGTGGATGGAAGATACAGGTTTGCGGATGGTTTCTTTGTACGGCACTTGCGGTAAGTGAGTTACCATCGGCAAGTTATACTTGCGGCGCAACCTGTCTAGGGCTACTTTCAGGTGGATTTCGCCTTGACCCCAAAGTATAATTTCCTGAGTGTCGCCGTGCTGTTCCCAGACTAAAGATGGGTCTTCTTCTCGCAATTTAGCTAAAGCGGAGCTCAGCTTAACTTCATCGTTGCGCTTTTCTGGGACGATCGCCAGTGCGTAGACAGGCGGGATGATTTCGGCTTTTGGCAATTCTTCCTCCGAGCCCAACACATCGCCTGTTTTCAAGCCTTCTAGCCTTCCCAAAGCCACAATTTCCCCGGCGCTGACAGACTGCAAACTTTGGGTTTGCTGGCCGGTCAAGCGGTACAAACCGTTAACTCGAACGCCGTTCAAAATTGCTCCGTCTGTCAGCGTCCCCCGCCACATTCTCACTAACGATAGTTTGCCTCCCTGGGGCGTGTAATAGGTTTTGAGGATTTGAGCCAGAACTTTGTTTTCACTTTGTATAAAGCCGCGGCGATCGGCTGTAGTTTCGGGTGTCGGCGCTTCCCTCAGCAAAGCTTCCAGCAGAGGCCGCACGCCGAAATCTTGTTCGGCGATGCCGATGAATACTGGCACAATTAAATCTGCGCCTAATTCCATCTTTAAATCGCGGGTAATTTCTTCGGCGTCGGGATTGATTTCTTCGAGCAATTCTTCGAGTAAATGGTCGTCAAAATTCGCCAATTCTTCGAGCATTTGCTGCCGCGCTGCGCTTTCTTGTGCTTTGAGGTGTTCTGGAAGCGGGACGGGATCTGCGGCGGCGCCCGGATGGTAGTGGTAAGCTTGTTCGGTTACTAAGTCGATAAAACCGATGATTTGTTCGTTTTTGCCGATCGGATATTGGTGAGGTACAATTGGTCTGCTGGAAACGGATTTGAGCGCGTCGATCACTTCGGTGAAGTTGCTGCCACAAGTGGTTTCGTCTGTGCAAGCTCGATCGATCTTGTTGATGAAAACTAGGTGGGGAATTTCCCAATCGTCGAGGAATTTAAACAGGGGTGCGAGGGTTAAAGTGCGATCGGCAACGGGTTCGCAAACAATTATCGCCGCATCCACACCAATTAGCGCATTGTAAGTTTCTTGGGCAAATTCTACCGAGCCCGGACAGTCGAGAAATGTGAAGCGGACGCCTTGATATTCAGCGGTGGCGGCGTTTACTTCTACGCTCATTTGGCGATCGCGCGCTTCCGGCGAACTATCACCTATTGTGTTGCCATCTTTGACATTTCCTTTGCGGGTAATTGTCCCTGTCACCGACAGCAAACTTTCGAGCAGTGCGGTTTTACCGCTTAAATAAGGGCCAACAATTGCAACGTTCCGCGCGGCCCCAAGGACTTTTTCGTTCATATTGCCTCCAACAGAAAACTTGTTTTCCATTGCTCTTGGTGCAACCAGTTCTATACCATTTTCTAGACTTTTTCTAGGTTAATTTTTATTGCATTTTCGAGCAACTTCAGATTTTGGTATGATTCTATACTTTTGACGCTAGCGTATTTTGAGTGACGCAAACACAAATTGTAGTTTTTCTTAATATTTTTAATTTTTAACCGCAGATGAAGGCAGATTAACGCGGATAAAACTCTCGTTCCCAGGCTCTGCCTGAGAACGTATTTCTAGAGGCTCTGCCTCGATTTTAGCGGTTTTTCGTGTCTAATTTCTCAGCAGTCGCAAACCGCTTGCTCCTGTACGTTTCAATCCCTAATAGGGATTTAGGTTAATTCCTGCTCACCCATACGGGAATGTCTTTTGCTTAGGCAGAGTAGATCGTTTCAATCCCTAATAGGGATTTAGGTGAATTGCTGTCACATCAGATATTGCTAATAGGATAAGAGCAATTATTTCAATAGACTTCTTGCAAAAGTCCTTTCGATCAAATTTTCGGACGGGCTCTCCGGCCCATCCCACAAGAGAAAAAACTTTTTGTGGGACGGGCCGGAGAGCCCGTCCCAGCTATTTTTGCAAGAGGTCTAATCCCTGATAGGGAATTAGGTTAATTGCGGCAAATGATTTTTTTGGTAACAAGCATTGTGTTTTCCTTTTGCAGTTTCAATCCCTGATAGGGAATTAGGTTAATTGCGGCCCTTAGTCATCAGCGAACACGCTTCAGCAATGCGACGTTTCAATCCCTGATAGGGAATTAGGTTAATTGCGGCACGCTCGAATTCTTGCAATTTCATGCTAGATCCTGTTATTCAGTTTCAATCCCTGATAGGGAATTAGGTTAATTGCGGCACTGCACAATTTGATTGATTATTTGTGAGTAAGTGCCACCAGTTTCAATCCCTGATAGGGAATTAGGTTAATTGCGGCACTCCATGATGGTATTGTTGGAGGTTGTTGAATTAGAGTTTCAATCCCTGATAGGGAATTAGGTTAATTGCGGCATATCATATAGGCTTGATGTGTGTTAACTTACCTTACAAAGTGTTTCAATCCCTGATAGGGAATTAGGTTAATTGCGGCCGAAAAATTTGTCAATTCGCCTGAGTTGATAGTAGTTTCAATCCCTGATAGGGAATTAGGTTAATTGCGGCCCATCGGGGACGTTTGCCGTAAAATGGCGATCGGTGTTTCAATCCCTGATAGGGAATTAGGTTAATTGCGGCTCTGCCAGCCGTCCGCCGCGCTTCTTGGTTCCGTGTTTCAATCCCTGATAGGGAATTAGGTTAATTGCGGCCGTAAAAGATCCAAGTCCGGCAACGACTTATACGTTTCAATCCCTGATAGGGAATTAGGTTAATTGCGGCCCAAGATTTTGACTATCTCTGTGGATGGTACTGGCAGTTTCAATCCCTGATAGGGAATTAGGTTAATTGCGGCTCGTTCGGTTCCGGGCGCGGTGCTTTTGCAGCCCGGGTTTCAATCCCTGATAGGGAATTAGGTTAATTGCGGCTTAAGCCGTCTGGGACAAGATACGCAAACACAGGAAAAGTTTCAATCCCTGATAGGGAATTAGGTTAATTGCGGCGCGATCTTAGCTTCCATGTGATTGCTAGCAGCTTGCGTTTCAATCCCTGATAGGGAATTAGGTTAATTGCGGCTTGTAGGTATGCGGTATCACCCGTTGTAGCCGGAGTGTTTCAATCCCTGATAGGGAATTAGGTTAATTGCGGCTTGCTTGCATCGACAGGAAAGGGTAGAATTTAAAGGGCGTTTCAATCCCTGATAGGGAATTAGGTTAATTGCGGCTTGCCGTAGATCAGCATCTGACATTTCGGATATGCGCGTTTCAATCCCTGATAGGGAATTAGGTTAATTGCGGCGCGCTTGCAGTTGTTCTGGAGAGTGCCAGCCAAAAACCCGTTTCAATCCCTGATAGGGAATTAGGTTAATTGCGGCTTCGGCGAAGGTAACGAGCGGCAAATTGATTTAAAGTTTCAATCCCTGATAGGGAATTAGGTTAATTGCGGCTTTCTGTGACGATACAATCGCGGGCCTCTACATCGTTTCAATCCCTGATAGGGAATTAGGTTAATTGCGGCTCCCGATCGAGTGCATCTAGTGTTTGATGATGAGTATTCTGTTTCAATCCCTGATAGGGAATTAGGTTAATTGCGGCCAAAATGAAATTAAAAATTAATTTTGAATATTCAAGTTTCAATCCCTGATAGGGAATTAGGTTAATTGCGGCCGGGAATCGTAACTATGCGCAGGTTGAACGATTCAGTTTCAATCCCTGATAGGGAATTAGGTTAATTGCGGCGCAAAAACTCACTGGGTAAAATCCGCTACCAAAGCCCGTTTCAATCCCTGATAGGGAATTAGGTTAATTGCGGCTACAAAAAAGGATAGGTCACCCACAACTTACAAGGGGTTTCAATCCCTGATAGGGAATTAGGTTAATTGCGGCGTTCGGCGGCGGGCGCTTGCTCTACCAATTGGCGCGTTTCAATCCCTGATAGGGAATTAGGTTAATTGCGGCCGAATTGGGGTTAATCAAGGTCGAGGGAGCCAGCACCCAGTTTCAATCCCTGATAGGGAATTAGGTTAATTGCGGCTCCATGATCATCGGCATCGATGCTGAGAAAAAGTTAGTTTCAATCCCTGATAGGGAATTAGGTTAATTGCGGCGTTTCAAAGCTATTCATGAGAAGGCAACAAGCGAGTTTCAATCCCTGATAGGGAATTAGGTTAATTGCGGCGCGCGGGGAATCCTACCCGCCGTCGATCGTCTGGTTTCAATCCCTGATAGGGAATTAGGTTAATTGCGGCAAAGTTGTTACTACTACTTTGGACTCTTTACCTGTTAGTTTCAATCCCTGATAGGGAATTAGGTTAATTGCGGCTCAATCATGCCCGAAATATTGGGAAGCGAAACAGAAGGTTTCAATCCCTGATAGGGAATTAGGTTAATTGCGGCCAGTGATACCCCATGATTTTGAGATTGTCATAAAGTACCGTTTCAATCCCTGATAGGGAATTAGGTTAATTGCGGCTCCAACCGGGATTTATTGCGATACAGAAGAAGAGGTGAGTTTCAATCCCTGATAGGGAATTAGGTTAATTGCGGCACACTGGAAAAATTCAGACTGAGGATTAAAAATGTTTCAATCCCTGATAGGGAATTAGGTTAATTGCGGCAGGATCAAGATTCAATTAATCGATCTTTTATCTCATGTTTCAATCCCTGATAGGGAATTAGGTTAATTGCGGCCCAATGGCAGCTTAAACAGGTACTGTATGAGCTAATATGTTTCAATCCCTGATAGGGAATTAGGTTAATTGCGGCGTAAAAATAATAACCGTTAAAAGAATTCCTTTTACGTCGCCGTTTCAATCCCTGATAGGGAATTAGGTTAATTGCGGCTCTAGATATTTCTTGCATTCGCACATCGCAAGTTGTTTCAATCCCTGATAGGGAATTAGGTTAATTGCGGCCAGATTGGCAACGCAACCTAGAGAAAATGCTTTCTCATGTTTCAATCCCTGATAGGGAATTAGGTTAATTGCGGCTTGCGACTTCAGCGATTCAACGCCTCCCAGTTGGTTTCAATCCCTGATAGGGAATTAGGTTAATTGCGGCGCGATCGCCAGCAGCCGGCAGCGTAGTTTTAAAGTTTCAATCCCTGATAGGGAATTAGGTTAATTGCGGCTTGAGTAACGGTAACTCCCGTGCGAATGTCCATATTTGTACCGTTTCAATCCCTGATAGGGAATTAGGTTAATTGCGGCTTGAGCCCATTTCCCCAGAGATTGAGGCAAAAATTGCTGTTTCAATCCCTGATAGGGAATTAGGTTAATTGCGGCATACACAAAGCTGCCGCTAATTTGAAGGCTCAAGTTTCAATCCCTGATAGGGAATTAGGTTAATTGCGGCGCTATTGATTGCGGATTCTAGAATAAAATTGAAGTAGAGTTTCAATCCCTGATAGGGAATTAGGTTAATTGCGGCAGAAATTGCGCCGGGTTGCCTCCAGCAGTGCAGCCGTGTTTCAATCCCTGATAGGGAATTAGGTTAATTGCGGCAGAACGTAAGGTTTCGGCAATTCTCGAACTCACAGTTTCAATCCCTGATAGGGAATTAGGTTAATTGCGGCTTGGATAATTACAATGAGATTGTTGCTTGGACCGTTTCAATCCCTGATAGGGAATTAGGTTAATTGCGGCAATATTGGTCATTGTACGGCAATTTGATTCGCCGATACGTTTCAATCCCTGATAGGGAATTAGGTTAATTGCGGCACTTTTCTACCCAAGCAAATTCACCTTCAATTGTGTTTCAATCCCTGATAGGGAATTAGGTTAATTGCGGCCATAGGATCAAGTCCCCTTTCCTTTACGGGAGGGGGTTTTCGTTTCAATCCCTGATAGGGAATTAGGTTAATTGCGGCCAGGCTTTGCACAATTGTGGTACCGCTGCGGGGCGCGCCGTTTCAATCCCTGATAGGGAATTAGGTTAATTGCGGCGCATTTTACCCCCTCCCCCCCCTGTGACAGTGAAAGTTTCAATCCCTGATAGGGAATTAGGTTAATTGCGGCTTGCATGATTGTGAGGGGCGATCGGCTAAGTAGCAATTGTTTCAATCCCTGATAGGGAATTAGGTTAATTGCGGCCCGTAACAAACAAGCCCTCCAGTGCGCCGATAAGTTTCAATCCCTGATAGGGAATTAGGTTAATTGCGGCGAAATTTTCAAGGGCCCTGAAGCAGAAGCAAAAAGTTTCAATCCCTGATAGGGAATTAGGTTAATTGCGGCCGGATGCAGGCGACCGACATCTTGGTCGGAATTTGGAAGCAAGGTTTCAATCCCTGATAGGGAATTAGGTTAATTGCGGCGATGCTCCTACACCCTGAAGAATTTCCGCCCGCCTGCTAAACCAGTTTCAATCCCTGATAGGGAATTAGGTTAATTGCGGCTCCAAAACAAAACAAGTTCCCTTTTGGATACGCAATCAGTTTCAATCCCTGATAGGGAATTAGGTTAATTGCGGCGGGCGATCGGTTCGAGCACCGCTGGCAGTCTCGCGGTTTCAATCCCTGATAGGGAATTAGGTTAATTGCGGCCGCCCGTTCCACAAGCCTTGCTGTATTTGGTTTTCAAGGTTCAGTTCCGTGAATCTAAAACGAAAGTACCATTTCAGCCTTCGACTTGTCAATACCCATTTTTTCATATTCACCCCAAAGCCTTATCCTGTAATACTTTCCGCATTTCCGTGAATCATTTTTTCAGACATAGAGCCTCAAACTCTTGCAGCACATGGATTGTAGCCCCAAAATTTAACACCTCGATTTTTACACCTACCCATTCACGGATTTTCCACCCAAAAACACACATCAACCCGATCACCACTTCCCCAAAGCCCCCCAAACAGTACCCGAAACCATCCCCCAAATCGCCCCCAAACCAGCGCCCACGATCGCCCCCGCCACAGGTCCCAACTCCACCGGCACCCCAGCGCTAACAGCCGGAAACATCGCCGACACCAACGCCCCCAACACAGCACCCGCGAAAGTCCCCAAAAAACTGCCCCAAATCGCCCCCAAAGCCCCACCTTTCATCCCCGAAGGCTGAAACGAAATCGGCAGCTTCGGCGAAAACCCGCACAAACCCAACAAACCCCCAGAAAGCACACCTCCCACAGAACCCACACCAGCCGCCACGATCGCCACACCCAGCAACAAACTTGCAAACTCGTTCACCGGCCGCATCTGACCGTAATATTGCTGCCAAACCACCAGCCCAGCCCCCAAAAAAACACCTGCCACAGTCCCCAAAAACGCTCCCCAGACCGCCCCCAAATACCCTCCCCGCCGGCCCCACACCCTGCCCACCGGCTGCGCCAGAGGAGGCTGAAAAGCAGCCCAAACACAGCCCCAGACAGCACCAGTCACCGCACCCGACAAAATCGCCTCCCCGATCGCCGGATTGTTATTAATCACCCCAGATACCGCACCGCCGATCGCCGCTAAGAAAAAAGCCCCCCAAGCCGCCCCCACCAAAACACCTCCCCACTTCCGCCAAATCTGATTCGGCGACAAAGTAAAAACGCCCCACATCATCCCAAAAAAACAGCCCCAAATCAAACCGACAAAAATCGCCCCCAAAATAGCGCCGCCGCCCTCAGCGATTACCGAAAAAATTCCCGACACCGCCGCCAAACACAAACTGCCCCAAACACCTCCCCAAGCAGCATCCTGAAAAATGCGTTCAAACTTGCCCGCCGGAACCCGAGGCGCGGGAGTCCGACTCCGAGAAGACATCGGCATCGGCAGCAGCGGCACTGCGTACTGGCCGAGTTGGCGCGGCAGCCCCGTGGCGGGCTGTTGCCGGCGCACTGCGGGATCCCTCCCGACGGGCGGGGGTTGGGGCTTTTTACGCTTGATTTTCGCCGGCTGCAAGTGCAATCCGTTGCTGACTGCTTGCCGCGAAGGAAACGGATCGCGGCCTTTGAGGAGTTTTGCCCGATCGCACCAAGGGCACCGACTCAGATGATTTCCGTATTTATGCTGACTGTTTTTGCTGCAAGTAATTAAAGAATCTTCCGCTTCCCGAATCGCATTCACCCAAGTTTTCGCATCCGGGCGCGCCGCAGGATTGCCGTGCCCTTCCTCAAAACAGCGGATAAACATCTGCCGCAGCCGCGGATGCAGCATCTCGAAAGGAGGCGCAGCGGGCATCGGGCGGTAGGGAATCCGCTTCGTACCTGTGGGGAAATGGCCCGATCGAATTCTCGCTTCCAAAGACGGCGGTTCATCGCTACCGAGATAAACTCCCGAAAACGGATGCGTACCTTCCATCAGCAATTGAAAAATTAATACAGCTAAACCGAACAAATCGTGCTCTGGAGTTCGATCGATATCGCGGAAAGTCTGCCCTTGCAACTCCGGCGGCGTAAACTCGGGTTTCCCCACGGGACACCGATAAACATAACCGGTATAAGGATCGCGCACTTGAAACGAATCCGTGTCTACCAGCGTTACCAACGCCGTATCCGTGACGAGAATGTTCGACTCGTTCACGTCGCCGATGACGTAACCCCTGACGTGGAGGGCGTTTACAGCCGAGGCGAGATTTCTGGCGGTACGGTGGAGGTAAAGATAGCTAAATAGCGGTTTTTGTTCGCGCCTGGTTTTGGGAGTGTAGAAAGTGTGTACCGGCATCACTTTGTTGACGCGCGGCATCACAAAACCGACGATTTTTTCTCGCCCGCCGACAGTATGCAGCAAATCGATCGGCCAAGCAATAGAAGCGTGTCCCGGTTCCGCGATCGGTGCATCCGGCGGCATACTGAACATAACTGTGAGTTTGTCGCCGTCTTCGTCTGTCGGTTTGTGGTAGATTTTTGCTACAAGGGACGAGTCTTGGGCGATCGGGTAGATGCGACCTTCACCCCCGCTGGCGATCGCGCTGTTGCTGTCGATCGCAATCAGTTGTCCGCTAAATTGGCGCTGCAACTGCATAGAATTCCGTTATGGGATAGAGGATTTGGAAGCCATCACTCAATAAACTTGACTTGCACATTAAATCTTACCTTTGTTATGACTTAGGCGCGGGTGCGTCGAAACCGGGTTTTTCACCAAAATAGGCGTTGCAGCCCGCAGATTCGGTAAAAAACCCGGTTTCTTGGGTCGGAGTGCGTCAGCCCTGTTTCCATTAGTGGGATGGGCGTCCCGCCCGTCCATCCATTAGTGGGATGGGCGTCCCGCCCGTCCGCGCTATCAAATTTAAATGTGAACCAGCTTCAAATCCACCGACAATAAAAACATTTTATCCTCAATTCTTTGTCTGACGACTGGTGTCACCTGACAATTATCGCTGTTGAGGCATTCCACCAGCAAGTTGTGGGCATAATAATACTGTTTCAGCAATGTTTTCTGTTGGGGGCAGAAATCTAAATTGTAGCCGATCGCGCTTTTGAATTTGGCCATCCAACAGCGACCGCACTCTTCGCGCCACTTTTTCCAGTTTTGCAAATCCGGCATCTGAGTCTGAAATTCTTCCAGCAGTTGTTTGAGTTCTGGTTCAATGTTTAGCCCCAAGATGCCAACTAAGATACCCGCTACATCACCGTCACAAGCCAATTTTAGAGATCCGCTGACCTCGGCAAATTCTACATTTTTTCTAGCGCTTGCAAAAGAATTCCTCAACTTACGAACTTTCGATTTATCAAACTTCAGACTCGGATCGAGAACGCCAGTCAAAGTCAAATCGAGGACGCAAACCAAGGCTAAATAAAAACCGCGAATTTCCGCCGTTTTTAAATTCGTTTTCACTGACTGAGACTTTTGATTTGCCCACAGTAGCAAATGCTGCAAAGTTTCATCTTTAGCTGCCAGACTGTCTATTTTTTGTTGCATCAGCAGCAAAAAATCGTCAGCCGGTTGCAAAATGCTGGCCACTCTCAAAAATTCATTTTTCCATTTTTTATCTGTAATCCTGCTGACCAATTCCGGCAGCGATTCTGGGTCTGCACTGTCAATCAGATATTCTGGTTGAGTGTCGGTTTCCTCTACCAGTTCGTCAACTGCGGTTTTGATAAAGTTATCCACCAACCAATCGCGAGTGCGCGAGAAATTGCTTTCCAACTCTAGGTAATGGCTGCCTAATTTTGCCTTAAAGTCTTTGGGAAAAATCTCTTTGGCGACTAACATATTTTTCCAGCGAGTTAGCTGGCTGGCGTTGCGTTCGGGAAAGCGGTTGTACAAATAGTCGATCGCGATCGCATCTAGAATGTCCGCGCCCAGGATTTCCCGCCGTTTGACCTCGTTTCCCGGCACAATTTGCGGCTGCCAAGTTAGATAAAGACGATCGCTGACTGTTTTTTCAATCAAACGCTGAATCAGCCATTTTCCCGCACTGGAAAAGTCGCGGTCGAACTCTAAGTAAATCGCACCAAACAACGCTTCAAAAGTCTCGGGCAAAAATCTATTGTACTCGCTTTTGTCTGTCTTTTGACCGCTCCCGACGCGCCAACTAAGTTCGTTCAAGTTCAAAGTTCGTGCAACAGCCGAGAGTTTTTGATTGTCTGCTAAACTAGCTTTTAAGGTTGAGATAGCATCCGGAGCGAGGTCGGGATATTCGCGGTACAGATAATCGGTAACAACAGCACCAAAAATCGCTCCGCCTAAAAGTGCAAGCCTGTTGTATTTAACTTCTTGCCAAACGGGACGATCGCGCAAACGAGCGGGGCAATGGCTGGTATGGGAACCGCGAGTCAAGGCAATTTCCAGCAGTTTTATTTGCTCAAAGCTGCAAATGTCGATCGCTGCTTTGACTGCTTCAATATCTACCTTTTTATTTTTTATTACCTCTAATTCTTCTTCACATTTTCCCCACTTTTCCAACCAATCACCGCCAGCATCTTCAACATACAAATCCACAAAATCTACCCCGTAATTCATCCATTCATCCTGCATTTTTCTGGCTGCTTCCAGTTCTTCCCAGACTTTTTGCAAGTTATTTTCAACGGTGTTCGTACCTTGTACTGTCATAGTATTGAGTTTGCTGTAATTTGATTTTATTTCCAACAATTTCACCGCCATTAAATCAAATCTCTATTTAATTGATCCCGAGTTGCTAGTTATATGACAAGATTGATTCCTGCGGTAAATATTCCCGTTGCTTAGCTTTCGTATCAAGCACCTGTTGCCGCCGTCTGGCAGACCCCTCCCGGAAACAGAAAACGAGAGCAAGAATCTTCGCGTAGCCTTCATCTTTTCCGGAAGCGGGCTGGGGGTTAGGTTTTTGGCATTGTCGAGAATTGTGCAATATGTGAGTTAGTCAAAATTTCTTTTTCACCCAGTTTTTAGCAGTCGAAATATTCTCAGCAGCAGACCTGGTTGATTTACGGGAATTTCAGGTAACGACCTGCGGGCAAATTATCGCTATTATATAATGCAATGTTAACTAGCTGGTTCAGGAAATTTGCATCGTTTCTATCATAACTTAAAAATAATCCTCTGTCAATCCCCCAATCTTGAAGAGTTTGTTGCCAATTCTGATATTTTTGTTGAGAAAACTCATCCGAAAGAGTAGTGACTTGAATGCAGAGCGGCTGCTGTTGGCGGTTGCTAACGATCGAATCGGTTGCCATAGAAAGATCTGCAACATAGCGATACAAAACAGTTCCTTGGCGTTCGACAATCCGAGCTGCGATCGCGCGAATCACTATATCATCACCAGGATCGAATTTGCCTGCTTTCAGTTTTTGTTTCCAGATAAAAAATTTGCGATCGTTTTCGCTCAGCCATTTAGGAAATAGATAGCTGTACCAATACCTTTCCCCGGGCGTCATTAACTCAAAAGCGGCTTTTTTTTCTATTTCCGAAGGTAGAGATTGAATGGCCAGCCAAACCTGAGAATCTCGGATAAGCTGCAGCAAAAAAGCCATCACAAATTTTTTAGCCGTTAGCGAACCGGGTTTAACATCTTTCACCCAGCGATTGATTTCATCCAATCTTCTCGCCAAACTCGGATCTATTGGATCTGCTGCGCTAATTAGGGAGTTGAGCTTATCCTTAATCTCTTGTGCTTGCAAACGACGACCTACTGTACAAACTAAAGCAGAATTGTTGACACCTCGATTTTATTATAGAACCGCGCCAAATTTTCACCGCTCGCGAGACAGCGCTAACAATTTTTGTGGGGTAGGTATCCTGACAGCGCTTGACTTGATTTTTAGGAGATGTCTATTTAATAGTTGCTGCCGATTACCGCAGGCGCAGGTTAAATAAAACCAAATAAACAGCAATCACCTGCCCCATTAAAAATCCGATGAGAGTACCCATAACTAGAGCTGTTACCTGCGTCCCCATAGGAGCGATTAATCTGACAATCAAGAATGATGGTACACAAACGATAAGAATTAGCGCATAAATCGCTCGCATCATCAAGGACTCGCGTCCTTTAAGTAATTCTCAATGGTTAGCAAAAATGAGTTGCACCTCTCTTGTGTTTACTTGCTTGAAAGCCTCACCCACAGTTACTTTATTTCCTGTCAAACGTCGGTGAGTGTAGACAATTAGGGCCTTCGACGATAAACTACCCGCCCAGATCCAGTAGGTCATATATAAAGCAACCCCTAGTGGATCTAATTTGCTAAAAACATTGACCACTAGCATTATTAAGCCGGAAGAACTAATAATTAATACGGGAACGTATAGAGAACCTATAGTAGCAAATGTTTCTCGCACCAAGCTTCGGGCAATAACTCGTTGAGATGTCATAATTTTTTTTGCAGCTATTTACGTGAATCTGAAATTATTAGATGGCAAAAATCAAAAAATGGATATTTTTACCGCCGACAAACCCAGATAAACGCGGATACATATTCCTTTTCGCAAGAAGATGTCGGTTCTCAATTTTCCTGTACCTGCCGATCGGAAACAGTTGCTAACAATAATGTTAAGTCATCATCGGTGCGTTCGGAAACGCGGGGCGATCGCAAAAATGACTCTAACTGCTGTTTCGCATCTTCCTCTTCTTTCCACTCGCCAGAAAACCGAAACAAAGGCGCAAAAAACGGCCCGTGCGGCGTGCCTTCCGGGATTTTGAGCGCTAGCATTTGCAAGCCGTCGGAAAACACGGCCAAGTGCCGCAGTTTTTCCCGCAGTACCTGAAATTGCGCTGTTTCGATCGCATTCGGCGAAATCAAAAAGATAGTTTCGTTGATGTATTCGCCGCAGGGAGGTACAGTCAGGGCGATCGCATTTCCTGCACTATCACCCGCTACCGCCGCACCGTCGCCGATTTGAGCAACTGCGATTAATTCCGGTGTAGCAACAACCGCAATTAAAGTGCAGGCTAAATCTCTCGCAGCCACTTCCCGCACAGCCGCTTCTGCTTCCACCTGCGCCCGCGCAACTTGCAGCGATGCTGTCAAGAATACCTGCCATTCATCGTCATTTTGAGGCAGCCTTTCCTGTTGCTGGCAAATCGTTTCGACAACCGCTTCCACAGCAATTTTCGCCCCAACTTCTGCGAGTGCTGCAGAGCCAGCCCCGTCGGCAACCGCTGCCGCTAAAACACCGTTCGGCAAGAGACGCCAGCAGTGAGCATCTTGACAAGGCTGCGATCTTTTTTCGTGGCTGGTACCTATCACCGATGCCGCTACAACTTGCCAATTAAAGGATGAATTCTGCATTAATAACTCTTTAATTCAAAACTTCGTAAATTCACAACTATGCAAAGTCAGGACGGGTTTATTTATCCCTAATTACAGCACTTTTCTGGGTTCGTAGGTACTAGCCCTTGCAGGGACACGGCACTGCCCTGTCCCTACGGCACTCTTACTCTTACTAATGACTGATCGCCAATGACTAATGACTAAACAGTTCCCCATCCGGGTGGCGGCAGTGCTACTTGTTCGTCAATTTTTGAGTGAGAAACTCTCTGCATACTAGCCGACAGCCAGATGAACATCTCTCTAAAGTCTAATCCTCTCAATTTTACAGGCGTGCGCTCGACAATTTGCGCGAGACGGGCGATATTAGCACCTTCCACTCCGACTGCAAAAAATGCCACGCGCTTGTTAGTTTCTTCCTCTTTAATCCGCTGTGCTGCTATTTCCACAACATCGTCTGATTCGCCTTGAGGTTCGCCGTCGGTAATCATAAATACCCACGGGCGGTAGTAGGTAATGCCGTTGTTGCGGTATTCGGATTTGCGGGCAGCAATGGTATCTAATGCTAGCTGAATGCCTGCGCCCATGTGGGTTTGTCCTTGAGCTGTCAGCAGCGGCGTCTCGAACTGGTCGGCGGTTACGAAGTCTTGCACGACTTTGATATGATTGTCAAATGAAATAATCGCGACTTCTACTCGTTTTTTAGCTAGTTCGTCTTTAATTAGGTCAGCCCTAAAGGTTTCTAGCCCCTCATTCAAGGCATCTATAGGTGCGCCTTGCATGGAGCCGGAGGTGTCCAGCAGGAGGACGCAGGGACAGCGCGGCTCTGGGTTTTCGGCAAATTCTACGGCTTCGTCTAGTCTCATGGTTCGGGGTTGACCTGGGAGTGGCTCGATTTCTAGGTTTGTTACTTTACTGTATCAAGTCAGTAACAAATTTTAGTGCAAATTGCTAGGGCGATCGCATTTTACCATTTACGTGAATCGATTTTTGATTTTTGATTGTATATTTTAGATTTGAGAATTGGATGTCTGCCGTCAAAAAAACAAATTTCTTCCTGCCTGTGGTAATATAGACTAATAGTATTACTGCCAAATAAGGATAAATCTTATGATTGCAACAGTCACACAGAAATTAACCTTTGACCAATTCCTTGTAGAATGTCCAGAAGATGGACGCTATGAACTGGTAAATGGAGAAATTGTAGAGATGAATGCCACAAGAAATCATGATGATGTTGCTAATTTCATATTATTTGGCTTCAATGATGAAATCCGGCGACTGAATTTGAATTACGTAGTCAACACTACAGCCGTTATCAGAACTGTAAGTAAAGCCGGAATCGAACAAGGGCGGAGACCGGATGTCAGCGTAATCGATCGCGATTTGTGGCGCTCGAACCGTTCTGCTTATGCTGCAATGCGGGAACCAATTCAACTGGCAGTGGAAGTAACATCAACAAACTGGGAGGACGATTATACAGACAAATTGGACGAATATCGGCGCCTCGGAGTTCCTGAGTATTGGATTGTCGATTATTTAGCAATTGGCAGCAGGGAATTTCTGGGAAATCCCAAAGTTCCAACTGTATTTGTTCACCTTTTGGATGCAGATGGCAACTATCAAAGAAGCGCGTTTAAAGGCAGCGAACGAATTGTGTCGCGGACTTTTCCAGAATTAACGCTGACAGCAGAACAGGTGATGAATGTTTAACTTCGGTTAATCCAGCTAGCCAGACTATTATCTATAAAAAATCGCTGAAAATAAATATGAAATCTGTTTCTGAAAAAAAAGCTATTAGTCCTTGGAATTACAAACCATGGTGGTGTCAGCCTTGGTCTATTCTTTTGACAGGCACGAGTTTGATTTCGGGTAGTTGGTTTTTGTTTAAAACTGTTTGGATAACTGTTTTAGTCGCGATTCCTTTATTAGCTTGGATGGGTTTTTTCTTGTTAGTTTGGCCGAGGTTGATGCTGTCTAGCGGAGTTTTGGACTCCGATGCAGATTAGGTTTTGGTGGCGCGCACCCTACGTTGCGGGTAAGGTGCGCGGCGTGAACCCTAGGTTTGCGGGTAATAGTCTTGAATTGCTTTTACCTCCATCGGGTTTGATTTGAGCGATCGAATTCCCGCTGCTGTCGCTTTGGCACCGGCTATTGTGGTAATAATCGGGATTTTGTAAGTCAAAGCTGTGCGCCGGATAAAGATGCCGTCGGCCCGGGATTCTTCGCCGGAAGGTGTGGTGATAATTAGTTGAATTTTCTCATTCTTGATCGAATCCAACAAATTCGGCCGCCCTTCGTGCAGTTTCAATTCCAAATCTACCTGTAAACCTTCCTCTCGCAAGACTTTGCGTGTTCCGTGGGTGGCGACTACACTAAAACCCAGTTCCAAGAATTCCTTGACAACCGGTACAACTGCTAGTTTATCGCGATCGCGCATCGAAACGAGCACGGTTCCCGACAGCGGCATCATTTGTCCGGCGCCGAGTTGAGCTTTGGCAAATGCTTTGCCAAAATCGGTGTCAATTCCCATTACTTCGCCAGTCGATCGCATTTCTGGCCCTAACAAGGTATCAGTTCCCGGGAACTTAGCAAAGGGCAATACAGCTTCTTTTACCGAAACATGAGTGGGTACAATCTCTTCAGTAAAACCCAAAGCTTCTAGAGTTTTGCCGGACATGACTCGCGACGCGATTTTTGCTAAGGGAACTCCGATCGCCTTGGACACGAAAGGTACTGTCCGAGAAGCGCGCGGGTTAGCTTCCAAAATGAAAACTTCTTCCCCTTGAACGGCAAATTGAATGTTCATCAACCCGATCACTTTCAGAGATTTTGCTAATTCTACAGTCCAGCGGCGGATTGTTTCTAAAGCGGAGGCCGAAAGCGTTTGGTAAGGGATAGAACAAGCAGAGTCGCCGGAGTGGATTCCCGCTTCCTCGATGTGTTCCATAATACCGCCGATCGTCACATTCCCAGTAGCATCGGCGATCGCATCTACATCCACCTCGATCGCATTCTCCAAAAACTTATCAATTAAAATCGGATGATCGGGTTCTACCAGCACGGCATAGGTCATGTAACGTTCCAATTCCGTATCGGAATAAACAATTTCCATGGCTCGCCCGCCCAACACGTAACTCGGCCGCACCACTACCGGATAACCGATCCGTTGAGCTACTATTAAAGCATCCTCAAAACTGCGAGCCAAACCGTTAGCGGCTTGCTGAATATCCAATTCCCGCAGAATCTTTTCAAATCGCTCCCTGTCTTCAGCAGTATCAATGGAATCCGGCGAAGTTCCCCAGATTTTTGTTTGTACGTCGGGGTGATTTTCCAGCGCTTTTTGTAAAGTAACCGCTAATTTCAGCGGTGTTTGGCCGCCAAACTGAATAATTATTCCCTCTGGATTTTCTGCTTCGATAATGTTGAGAACATCTTCTTTTGTTAGCGGTTCAAAATACAGGCGATCGCTAGTATCATAATCCGTCGAAACCGTCTCGGGGTTCGAGTTGACCATAATTGTCTCAAAGCCGTCTTCTCCTAGGGAATAGGAAGCGTGACAGCAGCAGTAATCAAACTCAATTCCCTGTCCGATCCGGTTCGGCCCGCCACCTAAAATCATCACTTTTCGTTTGGTAGAAGGCAAAACTTCCGACTCCGGCGCCAGAGTGTGGCCCACAGGCGAAATCTTCTTTTCTTCATCGCCCAAGTCCCAAATTGCCGCTCCCGCTTCGTAGGTGGAATAATAATACGGTGTAAACGCTTCAAATTCAGCGGCACAGGTATCGACTGTTTTGTAAATCGGGATTACGCCTAACTGTTTGCGGTAAGCGCGGACTTCATCTTCCGATGTTTTAGTGGCGTAAGCAATTTGGCGATCGCTAAATCCCAACTGCTTTACTTCAAACATTGCCTCTTTTGTCAACTCTTCCAACGGCGTCCGTTTCAAGAACTTCTCAGTTTCCAGCAATTCCTGCATTTTATCCAAAAACCAAGGGTCGATAGCTGTGAACTCAAAGATTTCTTCCACCGACATTCCCATCATCATCGCGTGGCGGACTGTAAAAATGCGATCGGGATTTGGCGTCCGCAATCCGGCGCGAATTTGTTCCAAACTCGGCAACTTTTCGGGTTTGTCGCAGCCGAAACCAGCGCGGCCTGTTTCCAATCCCCGCAGCGCTTTTTGGAAGGATTCGTTGAAGCTGCGCCCGATCGCCATTACCTCCCCAACAGACTTCATTTGCGTTGTCAGAGTCGGTTCGGAACCGGGGAACTTTTCAAAGGCAAATCGGGGAATCTTCGTCACCACGTAGTCAATTGTCGGCTCAAAAGACGCCGGAGTTTTCTTGGTGATATCGTTGGAAATTTCGTCTAGGGTATAACCTACCGCTAATTTTGCGGCCATTTTTGCAATAGGGAAACCAGTTGCTTTCGAGGCCAAGGCGGAGGAACGGGAAACCCGAGGGTTCATTTCAATAACGATGAAATCTCCGTTGACTGGATTGACGGCAAATTGAATGTTGGAACCGCCGGTTTCAACTCCGATTTCGCGGATAATTTTCACCGAAGCATCTCGCAGGCGCTGATATTCTTTGTCTGTGAGAGTTTGAGCCGGGGCGACGGTGATAGAATCGCCAGTGTGGACGCCCATCGGGTCGAGATTTTCGATCGAACAAATAATCACCACATTATCTGCCAAATCCCGCATCACTTCCAGTTCGTACTCTTTCCAACCAATCAAAGATTGTTCGATCAAAATTTGCGATACCGGACTGGCGTCAATCCCGCCTTGTGCCATTTCTTCAAACTCTTCTTGATTGTAAGAAATGCCACCTCCGGTGCCGCCCATTGTAAAAGCAGGACGAATAATTAAGGGATAACTGCCGATTTGGTGACCGATTGCTTTGGCTTCGTCGAGATTGTTGGCAATTCCAGAAGGGCAAACGGCGACTCCAATTCGCGCCATCGCTTCTTTAAATAATAGCCGATCTTCTGCCATTTCAATTGCTGGCAACTTAGCGCCAATCAACTCGACGCTGTACTTTTCCAGAACGCCATTTTTAGCGACGGCAACTGCTAAATTTAGCGCCGTTTGACCGCCCATCGTCGGTAAAATTGCTTGAGGCTTTTCTTTGGCGATGATTTGTTCGAGGATTGCCGGCGTTAGAGGTTCGATGTAAATGCGATCGGCAGTTTCCGGATCGGTCATAATTGTTGCAGGGTTGGAATTCACCAACACTACTTCAAAGCCTTCTTCTCGCAAAGCTTTGCAAGCTTGCGTCCCCGAATAGTCAAACTCGCACGCTTGGCCGATAACAATTGGACCGGAACCAATGAGAAGAATCTTTTTTAAGTCTTGACGACGGGGCATAGGTTCGTAATTGGTAATTGGACAAGATTAACGATAAATTTGACATTTTGCACCAATTTCCACAAGCCGGAGGCTGAAACCTCGCAACTTTCGCAGCTAGGGGAAGCCCTCCCGCGAAGAGTTCGATCGAAAAATGGTGAAAGATATCATCAAGTCCAAACTATTTTAATTGTTGTTGGTAATATCGTGTTGTATAATACAAATCCGCTGCTAAAGTGCTCTCAGCGTTCCCTCGCTGCTGGCTTAACCCCAGTTACAAGGCTTCTGAGTCGATCGCACCGCCTGTTCCCAGATAAATTTTTTTATGGGGAAACAGGCAGAATTGCTGTTCCACCACCACAGGAATTACGCAGAAACCGGGTTTTTTCATCAAAATACTGCGGAAACACGCAAGATGCCTGTTCCACCAAAAATGAATGTGCTTGAGGGGCGGCGGCTGATGTCCGCCGCCCCTCAAGCACAGATTGGGAAATAGGCATCCTGCCTCAAGTTACAGCAGTTGCAAAAAAGAATGCAACTGCACGCTCGCTATCCAAACCCCGACACTCATCACTAACTCCCACTTCTTTAATCTTTAATCTAAAACGGTATTACCTTTGTCTATTTTTCAGGTAGCTCTTAATTTTTGTTGTCGGTTCCATCAGCCACGGCTCCCATCTTTTGTATTTTGCCTTTAACCGAGAAACCCAATCGGAATTATTTTTAATGGGGCGCAATTCGTCCTTAAACGGTGTCTGAGACAACATCTCCAGCCATAATTTATTAGGTTGCGGGCTTTCCCAAGGTTTCGGACTGGATATAAAGTGCATCACTCTAGTTGACATATCATCCGTATCGTGGTTGTTCCATATCTGCTCCAATCGCTTCCACCTTCCGGCTAAAACCGAATTAGATGTCCCCTGGTCGCAATCGCACCAAAGGTTGACCCGAGCGTTTTCAAGCATTTTTTCAGAAAGTTTTTCTTCTTCCCAAAGCTTTAGATTGAAAACTAACAGACCCGCATTGAAATAAGGGTTTTTATCTGCCGGGTTGTTCGGATTTCCCCAGACATTGAGCGCGGCAGCTACGGGCATTCCTTCAAAATCTAAGTTCCACAGTGGCTCTAAACTGCCCAAAACGATCATGTCGCTGTCGAGCCAAATCAGCCTGTCTTTGGCTTTTGTGTATTTCTCCGGTTCCAATCTCGCGTAAGTGAGCTTAGAACCCGACAGGGACAGCAATCCCCCGTAATTCGGTTTAACTTCTTCCCATTCAATCTCGTATTTGCAGCACTTCTGCAACTTTTCCTTTTGCTGTGTATTTATACCTGTTGATACCACAGTAATATTGACAGGCAAATTCGGATCTTCTGTAACATTGAGTTCTATGGATTTCAGCAGCGCTGCTATCCCCAAAATGTAATTTTGATCGCCAATAATGGATAGGTTCATTCCACTCATTGATGAAGGTTTATGTAAAATAACCCTAGCATAATTTTTTCTTAAATCAACCCCGATCGCAAGTTGATAGAACTTGGCAGAAACTCGGTTTCTGCACAAGTCATACAACTTAATTATGCGACGGCTCAAAGTGCCTTCCGCGCGCGCCCGACGTGGATGTAATACCGTTTCCGGTTGTACCAGAATTATGAGGACACGGCGCCGTGCCGTGTCCCTACCGCGATTAATTGTAGGGACACGGCACGGCGCCGTGTCCTCGGTATCATTCCGATGCAAGCGGAAACGATGTAACAGCCAAATTCTCAGGCTTTTGGCTGACGGCGGCGAATGAGTACACTTATAACTTGTCCCGGCTTTGCACCTCGCTGTGGTGGGCTGCAATCCCCGACGGCGGCAAATCCCAGTCGGTACAATGTGTGGATGGTTTCTAACACGGCTGCGCGGGAACCGACAACCGTTATCCGCACGACTTCTTGTTCCGATACTGCTGAAGAGTCATTTGGACGCGCGGATAAGTTATCGTCAGGTACGAATTCCTGTGACATAATATGGTCTCCTGGTTTTTGGTTTTCTAGGAAAACCCAAAAACCCAGCCGCCCCGCACGGTAACACAGAGCAGGGCGGCTACAGAGAATGTTAGAATTCTCCATTAGCCTCCAGACTGGTGTACTCAGTTTGGCGGTTAGCTGTCCATTGCTGTTGGTAGCAGCTTTGGGCAGTGCAACTAGATTTTTGAGTGACGCGGGCTGCTTCCTCTGCAAGCAAAGCAACCTTAATTTCACAGCGTAGCCGCAGATGGGGGCTGCCGTCAATCGATTTTAGATTTTAGATTTTAGATTTTAGATTTTCCTGCAACAACTCTATCGATTTTAGATTTTAGATTTTAGATTGAGATTTTCCTGCAACAACTCTCCGGTTTCTCCCACTCTCCCACTCTCCCCTTCTCCCCCTCTCCCCCTCTCCCCCTCTCCCACTCTCCCCTTCTCCAACTCTCCCCCTCTCCCTCAACCCAACCTACTAGATGAGGGAATGCGCCGAGGAAGAGGTAAAATATGGAATCGTTCCAAAAGCTTAAAATCAAAAAACTAAAATACAGATATGCCTAGAACACAAGTGCGAATATTCCGTGCACCTGCTGCTTGAGGGCAACCACATCAATTTTTGATTTTTGATTTTTGATTGTCCTCCAACAACTCTCCCTATCTCCTATGCCTAGAACACCCAGCGAATATTCCGTACACCTGCTGCTTGAGGGCGGCCACCGCGAAGAAGTGCGTTTCGCAACGCTGCAAGATTTTCAAAAGTGGTACAGCAGTACGCTGGTACCGAAACAAGATTCAAGAGAATTTCTTAACGTCCCGATCAAAAATATTCAAGGCGAATACATGGTAGTTCGACCTACCAGCGTTCTCGCAATTCGCGTAGAACCGATATTTACTTCTAGCGTCGAACGATACGATGAATAAGGAAAATAATCAATTCAGTAGGGAAGATTGGAAATTGAGCAAGATTTTTCGCTATCAGCTATTGGGGATCGCCTGTTGCGTTTTGGCGATCGCTTTTTCGATACCCGCCGTTGCAGCGCGACCGCTGGAACCAATTAGTATAAATCAATTGCAAGCTAGCGAATCGGAGGATCTCGCCTTTGACTCTCAAATTTGGGGCGAAAATGGCAAACCGGGTGATAAAGAATTGCTGTTAAAGTCGATCGACAACAGCCTCCGCTATCTCAATACATCGGCGGCTGCCGCTGCTTACAGTCGCTATCCAGTAGCAGGAGTTACGCGCGATCGAGTTCGGCGTTCCCTCGATCGATTCCGCCAATTAGTTGTGAGTTCCACAACCCCATCACAACTTCAGGAATCTGTCAAGCGCGAATTTGTATTTTACAAATCCACGGGCAAAGATGGCAAAGGAACAGTCGCATTTACAGGTTATTTCGAGCCGACTTACGCAGCTTCTCGCACGCCTAATTCCGAATACCGTTATCCCCTGTACCGGATGCCGCCAAACATGGCATCTTGGCCGAAACCTCACCCGACAAGATTGCAATTAGAAGGCGAAGATGCTTTGCAGGGAAGCAAAGGATTGCTGCGGGGATTGGAATTAGTTTGGTTGCGCGATCGCTTCCAAGCATTTCTCGTTCACGTCCAAGGTTCTGCGAGATTGCAGCTAACAGATGGTAGCGTCATGACAGTCGGTTTTGCAGGCAAAACCAGTCACAGTTATACAGGAGTCGGGCGAGAATTAGTTAAAGACGGAAAGTTTACTTTAGAAGAGTTAAATTTGCCGAAACTAAGGGAATATTTCACTAACTTTCCCGCAGATATGAACAAATATTTGCCGAAAAATGAAAGCTTTGTATTCTTCCGGGATACTAACGGAGTTCCAGCCACAGGAAGCATTGGAGTGCCAGTAACTGCCGAAAGGTCGATCGCCACCGATAAAGCCTTAATGCCCCCCGGCGCACTAGCATTAATTAGTACAAAACTCCCTTATCCGAATGCGGCAGGACAACTCGAACAAAATGCCGTGAATCGGTACGTTTTGGATCAAGATACTGGCGGTGCAATCAAAGGCGCGGGGAGAGTTGACGTATTTATGGGAACGGGTAATTTAGCGGGCGATAGGGCCGGTTATATCAACTCAACAGGAGAACTGTATTATCCGCTTTTAAAGTAGATTAATTCTAGTTCATGTGATTGTTTGCTGTGCGTCGAAATCCCGGACACGGCACTGCCGTGTCCCTACATATATCGCGGGCAATCAATATGTAATCTATTTTTGATAATTGCTATAAAATAGAAAATACCCCACCCTCCCAATCTCACAAATGCTCAACAAAATTTGGCAATTCTTCAAACGACTATTTCAGCGCCTGTTCGGCACCCCAACCCCACCCACCCCGCCGGCAAATACCGCCATCTGCCCAACCTTAACTGACGCGGAATACGAGTCGAAATTCATGGAAATTCTGGAAGGGGTGAATGCCGGCTGGAGTCGAGGGGATGTAGCGGGATTCTTAATCGCAAAACGCCTTAAAGATGGTGAATTGGCTGCTTGGCTGCGACGGTTTGGGCAAAGATTGTTAGAGGGCGAACACGATGGCACCGCATCCGCAGCAGCGGTGCCATCGCTTCAGGAATTGGCGCAGCGGCTGGTATTGTTAGGTAGAATTGGCAGCGGGGAATTGTCAGAGGTTGCGAGGCAAATTGGGCGGGAGATTTTGACACGGTTTCCGCTGCCGGAGGTTGAGGAGGAGGATGCAAAGGGGAGGGTGATTGAGGCGGTGTTTGTTGGGGATGGTTTGGGTTTTTCTGGGGAAGTGAACCGCAGAGGCACAGAGGCTGCGGAGGCAGAATCGGAAGTTAATGTAGATGCTGAGGCGTGGTGCGATCGGGGGAACGAGCAGTATAATTTAGGAAGATTTGAAGAGGCGATCGCATCTTATAACCAGGCAATTGCTCTCAAACCAGACTACCGCGATGCTTTGCACAACCGAGAGGTAGCGCAACGTAAGTTAGGCGAAATTCCATAGGCGAACTCGCTGGTATCCATAATTTTTGCTAGGTATTGCGATCGATATGATACTATTAAGAATTAAGCGCAGTTTTCCTCGCTAATTATTATACACTAAAATAGGAGTGGGAGGAGTTAAATCCTCACTACAAACTTACTTGGTAAAGTGCACAATCCGCACTCTAAAATATGTTTATCCTATGAGGATTAATCCCAAATCTTTGCATCCAAAATCCCAAATCGAATGACACAAGTAATCGGCATTGACTTAGGCGGAACCGCAATTAAACTCGGCAGATTCAGCGAAGACGGCATTTGTCACCAATCCTTAACTGTTCCAACCCCTCAACCCGCAACGCCAGAAGCCGTTTTAGCCGCGATGACCGATGCTATTTTACAACTGAATCCGGTCGAAAATGCTGTATGTGCGATCGGCATCGGCACTCCAGGCCCTGCAGACGCCACAGGCCGCATAGCCAGAGTAGCAATTAACCTCAAAAACTGGCATAACGTCCCCCTAGCTGACTGGTTGGAAGCTAAAACCGGACTGCCGACCATATTAGCAAATGATGCCAACTGTGCCGGATTGGGAGAAGCTTGGTTGGGCGCAGGAAGGAACTTTAAAGACCTAATCTTACTAACTTTAGGTACAGGCGTCGGCGGTGCAGTTATCCTAGACGGCAAACTATTTACAGGCCATCAAGGCGCGGCAGGAGAACTAGGATTGATTGCTATAAATCCCGACGGCCCGGAATGCAACAGCGGCAATCGCGGTTCTTTAGAACAGTATGTTTCCGTGCAAGCAATTCGCCGGGAAACGGGTTTGGAACCTCTAGAATTAGCCAATTTAGCTAAGTCTGGAGATGGCAAAGCTTTAGAATTTTGGCAAAATTACGGGCGCTATCTGGGTATCGGTTTGGCAAGTATAATTTATATTTTAACGCCGGAAGCTATTATTATCGGCGGCGGAATTAGTGCAGGTGCAGAATTTTTCTTACCTCAGGTTCAAGCCGAAATTCAGCAACGTGTACTGCCGAGTTCTCGCGAAGATTTGCAGTTATTGGTGGCTGAATTGGGCAATCAAGCAGGCATGGTAGGGGCAGCAAAATTAGCTTGGCAGCTCAATACTTAAAAATTAAAATGCAGCGTATTTTACAGCCATTTTTTCATATATAAACTTAGGGTGCGCCGCGCGCACATTACCACAAAAAAAATAAAATGAATGTTGGGAGTTACTAAAAATATTCTCCCTTCATCCTTCATTGTCGATCCTTCTAACTACAGTCCTGGACGCACACATACCAAAGAAACCGGGTTTTTTACCGAATCTGGGGGTCACAACCAAGTTTTTCCGTAAAAAAACCCGGTTTCTGAGCCTCGGTGCGTAAGTCCTAAACTAATGACTAATGACTAATGACTTTTTCATGGCAGAGATTGTCCAGTCGTATTTTTAATGTATTCCTGAATTTCTTGATAAGCGTCCGGGTTGCTTTGGCGCATGATAATAATATTAGTTGCGCTGTCCGGCAGGCAAAAGCTTAGCCGACCGTTCTGTTCGCAAGCAAAAGAGCTAATTCGACTCATGTCAATCGTAAATTCTTTGCGGTCATAATTAATTTTAATCCACGAGCCTCTAGAATTGCGATCGATGGTTTTTTTGAGGTAATCGAGAACTTGCTTGTAAGCCTCATAATTGCCTTGGGGATTGAGGATAATCGGCTGACTGCTATTAGGCAGCCAAAAGGTGATACGCTTGTTATCCAGTTCGCTAGAAAAAGCACTAATAGTGTCAAGATCAATTATGTATGTACTTTTCTCATAAGTAATTTTGCTCCAATAAGCCACAAAGCCTCCTCAAACTTGTGTTTCCTGGTATTTTAGGATAGTTTGACAACTCCTACCATTTTAGATTTTAGATTTTAGATTTTAGATTGGGCATGACAGATGACTATCGGGGTTGGGAACTTGCCTAAATTTGCATTCTTTTTAGAAACTGGTATCACTCTTGAAATCCAAACTAAAAATTCAAGTAAAAATATTAGCATTTTTACCTTCTGCCTTCTGCCTTTTGTCTTCTCCCTTGGGGTATTAGCCCCCCCAACCCCTATGCTAGGGCTGGGGTGTGAGGTTTTTCAATCGTTGAGAATGCGACCCGATATCATGTCCGGTAAGTGCGACCCCTATCAAATTATATTGGTCTGTTGGGCGGGTTTTGTAATGTCGATTGTCGCCCTGATTTGAATATTGTCTACTTTAACCCGCCCCTACAGACATCTAATATATCAGAACTAATCGATCGGACATGATATCGGATCAGTTTCCTGCAAGTTTCCCGGCCACCAAGTCGCGACCCTCATCTTTTAAAACATCCTGCTTTCCCTGGATGCTAGCCGCCTGGATAAACCCCTGAAACAAGGGGTGGGGCGCGCTAGGTCGAGATTGGAATTCGGGGTGAAATTGACTGGCTATGAAAAAGGGATGGTTGGGCAATTCGATCATTTCTACCAATCGGCCGTCAGGAGATGTCCCGCTGACTGCATAACCTGATTCTAAGAAAAGATTGCGGTAGGCGTTGTTAAATTCGTACCGGTGGCGGTGCCGCTCGTAAATCACTTCTTTCTGATAAAGTTTGAAAGCTAGGGTGTCTGGGTAGACGCGGCACGGATACAAACCCAGTCGCATTGTACCGCCCAAATCGACTACATCTTGCTGTTCTGGCAATAAATTAATTACCGGATTTGCTGTATCTGGGTTAAATTCAGCGCTGTTGGCATCCTCTAGTTGGGCGGTGTGGCGCGCCCATTCAATCACAGCACACTGCATCCCCAAACACAATCCCAAAAAGGGTATTTTATGGTGTTTGGCATATTCGATCGCCGCTATTTTGCCGTCAACTCCCCGAACCCCAAAACCTCCCGGTACAAGAATGCCGTTGATATCTTTGAGATAATTATCGAGGTTTCCCGATTCTAAATCTTCTGAGTTAATCCAGTGCAAATTCAGGTCGCAGCCGATCGCAATTGCCGCGTGCCGCAAAGCTTCGACCACCGAAAGATAAGCATCGTTCAAGCGCACGTATTTGCCAACTAAAGCAATATCAATCTTGTGGTTGGGACTGTAAAGCCGCTTGACTAAGGTTTGCCACTGAGTCAAATCGGGTTGCCGCGGTTCGAGTTGCAGCAAATTGATCGTTTGTTCGGCCAAACCTTCCTGTTCCATCATCAGCGGCACTTCGTAGATACTTTTAGCATCTTGAGCGGTGATGACGCATTCTTCCGGGACGTTGCAGAATTCCGACAATTTCTGTTTCATGCCCAAAGACAGCGGGCGATCGCACCGACAGACTAAAATATCTGGTTGAATGCCGATCGACCGCAATTCCTTCACCGAATGCTGAGTCGGTTTAGTTTTCATCTCCCCAGCCGAAGGAATCCAAGGTATCAGCGTGACGTGCATATACACAACATTTTGCCGCCCGACATCCTTGCGAAACTGGCGAATTGCCTCCAAAAACGGCAAAGATTCAATATCTCCCACCGTTCCGCCGATTTCCGTAATCACGACATCGGGATTGGTATTTTTGGCTACTCGGTGAATTCGCTCCTTAATCTCATTAGTGATGTGCGGAATCACCTGCACCGTGCTCCCCTGATACTCGCCGCGGCGTTCTTTGTTGATCACAGCTTGATAGATGGAACCCGTGGTGACGCTGTTGAGGCGCGACATGGAAGTATCGGTAAAACGCTCGTAGTGCCCCAAATCCAGGTCAGTTTCCGCACCGTCTTCCGTCACGAAAACTTCTCCGTGCTGAAACGGGCTGAGAGTGCCGGGGTCAACGTTAATATAGGGGTCTAGCTTCAAAATCGAGACTGAATAGTCCCGCGACTTCAATAGGCGGCCCAAGGAAGCACCGACAATACCCTTGCCGATGCTGGAAACCACGCCGCCAGTCACAAACACAAATTTGCTCATAGGATTTTCGACTTTAGATGTTTCAATGTCAGGTCAGACTCAAATGTGACATAGGTAATCGATAAGGGCAACCACGGGGGATTGCCCCTACACCCCTTTGAGCTATCATTGACGATTGTTATGTGCTTGCAACCAAGTTGTCAAATCTGACACACTGGCAAAGTCTAATAGTGCCTCTCCTAGATTCTCTAATTGCTGAGCGGATAACTGAGCGATGCGAGTTTGAATCTCCGGCGACAAGGGGCCGACACGGCGCTCCAACTGACGAACAATTAACTCCAACTTTCCTTGTTCGATGCCTTGTCTGATTCCTTGTTCTATCCCCATTCTGGTAGCTTTGGTAATGGCACCGCGCTGGTCTTGAATAAAAATTTCTCGCCTTTCTAAATCTTCCAATTCATCAGGATCGAGATTCGCTTCATTCGCAATTGCAAAAGCCTGCCGGAGTTCCGGCACATTTCCCAACTCTTCGGGAACCGACCGTAAAATTTGAGCAGTTTTCATGAAATATATCCACTTATCTGTCAGCGTTTCTAACTCCTGTAATGTCTTGTCAAATTTTGGCAATTCAACAAATACCAGTTCAAATTCATCAGCTAGATATTCGGTTAAAAAATTTTTTTCTTTGAAAACAAAGCGCGAAATCACTGTTTCCAGATGATCAAACATTTGAAAATCTGTAATCGTCAGAGCAATCACAGGGTTTAACAAGCTGTAACGGCTTCCTGTGGTTAGCTGCATTGAATAAGCTTTAGTGGCATTGTATAAAATCCGCTTCTCGAATGACTCTACATTCAATACTTGCATTTCAATAATTACCGTTTTGTTGCCATCAATCTTAGCTTTGACATCCAAGTAAGTATCTTTGACTCCTTTGATTTTGGGAGCTAAATAAGGGTCAATAATTTCTAAATCTTCGATGACTGGCTGTGCTTCGTAGAGCATGGCATTCAAGAAACTAATCAAAATGTCCTTACTCTCAGCAGAGCCGAATATTTTTTTAAATGCAAAGTCGGTTTTGGGGTTAATAAAATTCATGGCAATTTTAATTTATTAAAGGTTAAGAGGTTGAGGTTAGAGTTATTTAATTATTTAACTATCATACAATCTTCTCGGTTGGGGTTCGCGGACGATCGCCCCAACCGACATCACCCCAATAGGGATCAAGCGGCTGACAGCAGTCGCCCTGAGCAATCATGGCTTCGACAAAAGTTCCAGCGCCCAGTCCGCCCCTAGGCGAGTCAATCTAAAATCTAAAATCTAAAACCTAAAATCAGCCCTACGCCCTTGGTGATTTTTGCCAAAAAACTAACTCAGGAACGTTTCGGCAATGGTAAAGTCATGGTAAACAAAGCATCTCAAGTCTGCTAAAAAAACAGCTATGAAGTTTGTCTGCGTTCTATCCCCTCAACGGTTGCTTTGTACTGGTATGGCATTGCTCGCTGCGATCCTCTTCGAGGGCTTCGCTAACGAGTGTAGCGCGTGGCTCGCTCCCAATGCCGCGCGGGCAAAAGATCCTGGGGAAAATTATTCGTCTCTGTCGCCGCAAATCCTCGCTAGTAACGATGTTAATTGCAATGGCGGACGATCGCCCGAAACTCGCTGTCCAGTCGGCGGTTTGTTCGTCAAAACTCCCAATACGACCCCAGAACAAGTCTTTCCTCTCAAGCAGACTGAAGTTAAAGCCAAAATAGCTGGCAATATCTCCCGCGTCGAAGTTGTTCAGAAGTTTGAAAATCCTTTTCCCGAATCTTTAGAAGCTGTTTATGTATTTCCTTTGCCCGACGAAGCGGCGGTGGACGATATGGAAATTAAAATAGGCTCGCGAACTATTAAAGCTGATATCAAACGCCGCGAGGAAGCTTTGGAAATTTACGAACAAGCCAGAAAGCAAGGCCGGACTGCTGGTTTGTTGGAACAAGAACGCGACAATATTTTTACTCAGTCTCTCGCTAATATCAAACCGGGAGAAAAAATTGAAGTTACGATTCGCTACACCGAAAGTCTCAAATTTGCCGGCGGCGATTACGAATTTGTGTTTCCAATGGTGGTAGGGCCGCGGTATATTTCGAGAAATTCGACCCCCCCCAACCCCCCCTTACTAAGGGGGGGCGATGCTCAATTCCCCCCCTTAGCAAGGGGGGGGCAGGGGGGGGTTAATACCGATGCCGATCGCATTAACCCGCCTGTATTGGCTCCAGGAACGCGATCGGGTCACAATATCGCTGTTTCGGTAGAAATAGATGCCGGAGTGGCGATCGGGGATGTCCGCTCTACTTCCCATCAAATTACCACTCACCGCAGCGGCAATATTGTACAAGTCCAATTAGCCAATTCTGACACAATTCCCAATAAAGATTTAATTCTGCGCTATCGAGTCGCGGGTGAAAATACTCGGGCAACTATTTTGACTCAATCCGACAAGCGGGGCGGTCATTTTGCTACTTATTTAATTCCGGCATTAAACTACAAAACTAATGAAATTGTACCTAAAGATGTCGTGTTTTTAATGGATACTTCCGGTTCTCAGCAGGGCGAACCGCTAGCAAAATCTAAGGAGTTGATGCGCCGCTTCATTGAAGGACTGAATCCCAACGATACTTTTACTATTATTGATTTTGCAAATACTGCAAAAGCGCTTTCAACAAATCCTTTAGCAAATACGGCTGCCAACCGACAAAGCGCCATTAATTACATCCAAAACTTGCAGGCAAACGGTGGCACTGAACTGCTTAACGGCATTCAAGCAGTGATGAATTTTCCGGCGGCGGCAACGGGAAGGCTGCGGAGTATTGTACTAATTACTGACGGTTACATTGGCAATGAAAATGAAGTGCTAGCGCGGGTTCAGGGGAGTCTGAAACCGGGAAATCGACTTTATAGTTTTGGTGTCGGCGGTTCGGTGAATCGGTTTTTGCTCAACCGTTTGGCGGAAGTGGGAAGAGGCACGTCTCAAGTAATTCGTCAAGATGAACCGTCAGCAGAAGCGGCAGAAAAGTTTTTTCGGGAAATTAATCGTCCGGTATTGACTAATATTCAAATTAGTTGGGAAGGAATGGGGGAAAAACCGGAGATTTATCCGATCGCACCCCCAGACTTGTTTGCGAGTGGGCCGCTGGTTTTGTTTGGCAAAAAGACCGATCGAGCTAACGGACAACTTCGCATCCGCGGCACTCTTGCGGGCGGCAAAGCTTACGAGCAAGTTTTACCTGTTAATTTTGCTCGATCCGGCGGGCGGCAGCGGGAGTCTACTTCCGTCGCAGCAACCGCTACGGATTTTGGCAATCCGGCGGTAGCTCAGCTTTGGGGGCGATCGCGCATTAAAGATTTAATGAATCAAATGTTTGGTGGGCAGACTAAATCTCTGGTGGAAGCTGTAACTAATACTGCTCTGACTTATCGGTTGCTGTCGGAATACACGGCTTTTGTGGCTGTGAGCGAAGAAGTGCGAGTCGAACCAGATGGAACTCGCCGCCGCGTGCAAGTGCCTGTGGAATTACCGCAGGGTGTCAGCTATGAAGGTATTTTTGAGTCCGAGGGGGCTGAGCAAACTAGAGGCGGCACTCGCAGCGTTACCTCGAATCGCAACTCCGCACCGGTGAGTCCAATTCCTGTTATGCCGCCGCCGCGGCCGCGAAGTTACGGTGAGTTGCAACCATCGCAGCCAAAGGCTTCTCGCCTCCAAGTAGTTAGCGCCGAAGGGTTGGATGCCGGGGCACTCGCCGCTTTGACTCAATACTTGCAATCTGTCAATCTCCCGGCGGGGGTTAGCGGTGAAATGGTGTGGGAGTTATCGGTACAAAACGGCCGTGTTGCCCGAGCGGCGATCGACCCTCAAACATCGACGCTGCAAGCAACAGACGCCGTAGATACTCTCGATAAGGCCTTGAGTTCCTGGCAACCTCCCGCAGGATTCAAGGGCTCGCTGCGCCTGAAGTTGCGAATCACTGTCGATCGTTAAGCAATGACTGTCTATGTCAAAAAACATTAACTTTTAATTCAAAAATACCGAAAGCGCGATCGGTACCGCGAGGAAGATATAAAATCTTTATTAAGAGATTGCCTTTAAACAGAAAGTGATGTTAAAGGGATTTATACAGTTTGAGGCAAATGCTGAAACAGTCTAATTTCTAAAACAGTTCTCTTTCTGAAACAACCTTAACAGTAAAGATTTCTGGATCCACACCCCTCAATCGTAGAAGGTATCACGCCCTATGGAAGTTAGCGAACTGCTCAACAATTACGAAAAAGGACAAAGAGACTTTACCGGAGCCGACCTCAGCGGGAAAAACCTCAGCGGAGCAATCTTAATCGGAGTCAACCTTTCGCGAGCTAATCTTTCTGCGGCGAACCTCAGCAGAGCTTTTCTCACCAAAGCAACACTCAAAGGCGCACAGATGCAGAGAACAAATCTGAGTTTTGCCAAAATGGGCGAAACCAAACTCTTATGCGCAGATTTGACAAAAGCTAATCTCAGCGGAGCTTTTTTGGTAAAAGCAAAATTGCCGAGAGTAAAGTTAAGCGGCGCAACTTTAACCGGCGCAAACCTGCGGGGTGCTGTGTTGTGGAATGCCAATTTGTGCAGCGCCGACTTGCAATTAGTTAACTTGCTGGGGGCGAATCTGACGGGAGCTAATTTTAAATGGGCCAACCTTTACGGTGCAAGGCTCAACAGTGCAAAACTTTTGGGAGCTCAATTAACCGGAGTGAGTTTGCGGCGAGCGCAGTTGACAGGGGTGAATCTCTGCGGTGCAGATTTGAGCGGCGTTAACGTGAGTGAAGCTAAACTGATGGGAGCTAATTTGGAAGGCTCGAATTTGGCGGGGGCAAATTTTAGCGCGGCTCAATTGCGGGGGGTGAAGTTGGCGGGTGCAAACTTAACCGGGGCTAAGTTAAAGGGAAGTTGTTTGAGAGGGGCAAATCTGAATTGGGCGAAGCTGTGTCAAGCTGATTTGATGGCAGCAGATTTGAGCGAGGCGACGTTAATAGGAGCTAATTTAGATAATGCTTTGTTGGCGGGAGCTATTTTGCCGGAATCTACTAGGCGCTATTTTTCATTAGCTGGAGCTGGCAAAGTCAATTCTTGGGAAGTTACCGAAATTAAAAATGGGTAATGAGGAAGGAAGATGGGAAATTTTGGGCGATTAAATTGGGAGCATCTCATATTTGTAAAAACACTTCTTCTGGCTCCTTCCTCCTTCCTCTTTCCTCGCAGCAAGAGAGCCTCAAAACAGAGATTTCTACCTGGGCTGCTTTCATTGAGAGGCTCCCGCTCAAATCTGGTAACTGCGGAATTACAGGCGAGTGCCAGCGTCCAGATCGCACTGCTTGAAAATCAATGGACGAACTCGCGCGCAAAGAAACCGGGTTTTTTAACCGAGATTTAGGGTTTAAACCAAGTATTTTGCTTGAAAAACCCGGTTTCTCGGCCTCGGTGCGTAAGTCCTATAATCTAAAATTTAAAATCGTTATGACTGTTAATTTTGGGGTGGTGCTGGTAACTGCTGCATCGGAGGCGGAGGCGGAGAATCCGCTAAATATCTAGTTGAAAACAAGCTGGCTGCTTGTGTGAGTTTGTTGCCAATTCCCTCTGTTTATACTTGACAAGGCGAGATTCATGCGGAGTCAGAGTGGCAGTTGGTGATTAAAACTGATTTGGCTAAATTTGAGGCTTTCAAAACAAAAGTTCAGGAACTCCATTCCTATGAAGTTCCCGAAATTATTGCTATTCCTATTATCGCTGGCAGCGATGCTTATCTGAATTGGCTGGGACAATCTTTAAGTTTGCAGTCAAGACTGTAGTCCTAAATTATCCAATGAAGAGGAACTGAAGCCTTTACTAAAAACGGTCAGGAACCTAGGAATTATGACTGGTAGGGCCGATGACGCCGATTTTGTGGCGAAAACTTAGTTCGCCGCCGAACCAGCCTGTAACGCCCAGCAAGGTTGCCACGACGATCGATATTGCTAAACCTGTATATACGATCGGCTCAGCCGGATTTCCTTGTCGCAACAGCAAGTTAATCAGGGAAAGTACCAAAGCCGCCACATTGCCGCCCATGTGCAACCAACCGGCACTGCGCTCCCGCACTCTTTTTATTTTGAAAAAATCTAAAAAGCCCGTGATTCCCGCCAAAATCCCCGCACCAAAACCGGCACCGATCAGCCAAACCGAAGCTCTCGCCCAAAACGGATCGCTTGTCAGCCAATAACCGATATCCGAACCGGCGGCTCCTACTAAAAAGGCTACCGGAAACACGATCAGCACTGGGTGGAGGGGATGACCTGCAACTGAAACTGTGCTTGTAATGCCGGCATCGCGGTATTCTGTGTCGTCACTTTCGAGAATCGGCGGAATATTGGGATAGGGCGTACTATTTCTTTGATTTGTTTCCATGATTTCTACAGATAACTTTTGTACAACAAACCCGTTTTTATTGGATTGAAATTAATCCCAAATCCGCTCGCCATTTTCGTCAACGCGGGCCTGCCGAATTACGTCGGAAATTTCCTCGGCGTCTTTGACGTGGTGCAAAGCTTTCTTTTCCCCGTCTGGTTCTTCTACGATCACATAAGTTGGAACTGTAACAACATCTCCCGTGATGTCTGGCACGTGGTCTACCGCCAGTTGCTGGGCTTTTTCTTCAATGGTTTGCGGTTCGTCGGAAATACGATCGCCCGGATTGACAGTGCGCTCCATATCTTTGCCTGGTTTGTCGATACTCATAAAAACCTCTCTGGTATTTCTAATTTTTTTGCTGATGCTGGCTGTAATTCCTACTATTGAACGAAAAATATCCCTGCGCCAACATCTCCCGAGGGGTGGAAGTTTCAGTTATGCCGATCGCAGGCAGCCTCTACCTACAGGAAGAGGCTTTTCGATTGGTTCCGAAAAAACCTAAGCTAAAATCTAAGCATGATATTTTCCTTACCTTTGAGTTGCCCATGAAAAGTTACGATTGGATTGTTGTCGGCGGCGGCATTACGGGTGCGTCACTGAGTTACGAACTGGCAAAAAAAGGTTTTGGTGTGCTGCTTTTGGAACGAGATGCTACCATGCAAAATGCTACTCGTTTTAGTTACGGCGGCTTGGCTTATTGGTCGGGAACGACTGATTTAACTCGTCAATTGTGTCGGGAAGGTATCGAACGCCACCGCAATTTATCGGCCCAATTAGATGCTGATACTGAGTTTCGCGAGTTGGATTTGTTGCTGACAATTGATTCGGGTATTGATGCCGAAAAAGTAGCGGCTAATTACGCGCATTTTGCGATTGTTCCGCAGCTTTTGAGCGTTGCAGAAGCTGGCGAGTTGGAACCTTTGCTGAATAAAAGCGCGATCGCCGGAGCTCTGACTGTGCGTCACGGTCACATTTCGCCGACAGCCACAAATAAAGCTTACTGTCAAGGGTTTATGCGGTTGGGAGGAACTATAGAATTTGCTGAAGTAATTGGGTTTATAGAAGAGGGAAATCGGATTTCGGGAGTCAAGACGGCCCAGGGAATTTATCGTTGTCAAAATGCGGTTGTTTGTGCAGGAGGTTGGAGTCGGAGTTTGCTGAAGCTGGCTGGTGTTTCTGTGGGAGTTTATTTTACTCGCACGGAGATTTTGGAAACTGCACCTGTGGATTTGAAACTCAGGACTTTGGTGATGCCTGCAGTATTAAAACGTTTTGAATTGGAAGCTGAATCGAGTAGAATTGAGGTGGATTTTCTTTGGGATGAACCTGGTAAAGAGTTGCTGTCGCCGATTTTAGATTCGGGTGCAATTGGGTTTAATGATGGCAGTTTGCGGATCGGGCAATTGTCGCGCACTTTGAGCGATTTGAATGCTAAAGTCGATCGCGAAACCAGCGAAACGGCAATTCGTGCAGGCATCAGCAAGGTTTTGCCTGCTTTGGCAGCTTTACCGGCAACTTGGCACGAGTGTATTGTGGCATTTAGCGCTGATAATTTGCCCGTAGTGGGGCCGATTGCCGATCGCCCCGGATTGCACGTTTTTTCTGGTCTCAGCAATCCTTTGACTATTGTACCTGCTTTGGCTGAGCGATTTGCTAATTGGGCGGGGGGAGAAGAAGATAGGGCGATCGAGCTTTTATCTCCCGATCGATTTGCTTAAAAATGATATCATGTCCGGCCGGATTCAGACTTGTATGAATTTTGTAGGGGCGGGTTCACTAACAATAATTGCCTGTAATCTACAATCTCATAAACCCGCCCCCCCGATACTTTTATCTCCTCTCCGTTGAATTGTCCGCGATGAAATTCTGTCGCGTGGTGGGGGCTGGTTTATGTAGATTGTTAGTCTGGATGATAGATTGTTGGTGAAACCAGCCCCTACAAGTATTGTGCTTATTTTACCGGACATGACTAATGACTACTGACTACTGACTACTGACTAATGACTCAACACTAAAAAAGGCAGCGCGACAATAAACGTAGTACCTTTGCCTAGTTCACTTTCCACACTTATTGTACCGCCGTGCAGGTCAACTATGTGTTTGACAATGCAAAGTCCCAACCCCGATCCTTTAATCTTGCCTACATTAGCACCCCGTTCAAACTGCTGAAATAATTTCTCCTGATATTCCGATGTCATGCCAATCCCTTCATCTCTAACGCAAAAAATTACTTGTTTACCCTCACAGCTTAATTCTAGACATATATTCCCACCATTAGGAGAATATTTTATAGCGTTTGACAGCAAATTAGTGAGGAGGTGTTGCAGCAGTTTTGCATCCAGATTAGCTTGGATTTTTTCTGTTTGATTGCGGAAAGCTACTACGTGTTTTTGAGTAGCGAGGGGTTGCATTTCTTCTAAAATAGATTTGCACAAATCTATCACATTTACCGGATTTAAATTCAAGGAAAGTCTGCCAGATTCGGCTTTGCTGAGCATTAAAATTTCCTCCAGCAATTCACTCATATTGCTGACAGCTTTTTTGATACGTTCGACATTTTTATTGGTCGTTCCTGGGGTTTTCTGCAATTCGCTATCTTCCAACATTTCAGCCGATAGCTGTATGGTAGTTAAAGGAGTGTTTAAATCGTGGTATGCCATTGAAATAAATCGCGATCTGTTTTCGCTTTTTGCTGCTGCCAATGCAATTAGTTGTTGCATTTTAACGGCTTCTTGATGTTTGCTCAGCGCTATCTTGATGGTGGCGTGCAGTTCTCTTTGTTTAAACGGTTTGAGGAGGTAGCCGTAAGATCCAGTATTTTCGGCTCGCTGCAAAGTTGCGTCATCGGCATAGGCAGTTGTATAGATAATTGGGATATCTAATTCTTGATTAATTATTACTGCTGTTTCTATGCCGTCAATGTCGCCTTTGATGACTATATCCATTAAGATTAAATCTGGTTCCAATTCGCCTGCGCGCTTGATGGCATCGGCTCCTGAAGAAACGATGTCTGCGATTTGATATCCCAACTTTTCTAATTTTTGGGCTAAACTTTTAGCAATTAATAGTTCGTCTTCGACAATCAAAATATTAATTGCTTTTTCTGCCAAATCCATGATTTTAAAACCTTTGAGAGTAGTTTAACTCGTTAAATTTTAGGTAAAACGCGGTGCCAGCTTGTCTTGACAGTTCGATGCTTCCTTCTAACTGCTCAGTTAAAGTGCAGACAACTTGAAAGCCCATTGAGTTAGTTTTCCGGAAATCTAAGTTTTCAGGAAAGCCGATCCCGTTGTCCTTAACTAAGAGGTTGATTTCTCCATCGCCCGTTTGATAACATTCTACACTAACTGTACCGCTAGTGCCATCAGGAAAAGCGTGTTTGAGGGTATTTGAAACCAATTCATTGGCAATTAAACCGCAGGGACTAGCAGTTTCAATATTTAGGTAAATTGGTTCAGCTAATACCTGCAACTGAATGCGATTGTCACTAATATTGTAAGAGTGAAACAAGTTACTTACTAAATCTTCGAGATATTCGCCAAAATTGATTTGCGCCAGGTTAGTCGATCGGTACAGTTTCTCGTGAATCAGAGCCATAGAGTAAAGGCGATTCTGACTTTCTTCAAACATCTTGGCTATTTGCTGGTCGGCAACTGTGTTAGATTGCAATTCTAACAGACTGGCAACTACGCAGAGGTTGTTTTTGACGCGGTGGTGAATTTCTTTGAGCAAAATTTCTTTTTCTTTGAGGGAGTTTTTCAAATTTGCTTCTGCTTGTTTGCGATCGCTCAGTTCAGCTTGCAGTTGCTGGTATAGCAAAGATTGCTGAATGGCGATCGCTAATTGATTTACCAACTGCTGAAATAAATTCATTTCCCATTCTTGCCACTGGCGAGGGCGATCGCATTGATGGGCAATCAGCAATCCCCAAAGCTGGCTGTGCTGAATAATGGGCACTACTAACTTTGCCCTAACTTGAATTTCTTTCATAAACTCCATCACACAAGGTGTAATGCTGGGAGAATCTAGTTCGGAAATCGCAGAAATTCGCCCTTGCAAATAAAGCTGATAACTTTCAGGCGGAAAAACTTCTTCGCCAAAACATCTATCCACGAGTTTGCTGCATCCTTCTGCCACGGCTTCAGCAATGACTCGCCCGCCGCTTTTGGGTAAAATTTGATAGACCAAAACTCGATCGGCTAACAATACTTGCTGGAGTTCGGCAACCGTAGTGTTGAGAATTTCTTCTAATTGCAAAGACTGGCGGACGCGACGGGCGATCGCCTCGACGAGCCGTTCTCGCTCGAATTGCTGTTGCAGCGCGATTTCGGCATATTTAGAATTGGTGATCTCGGCGGCGTAACCAATAATTTCGATCGGAATTCCCCTGCTGTCAACCAATAGTTTCAGTTCCGTCCGCAGCCAGCGGTAAAGTCCATCTCGGTGCAGAAAACGGTACTCGCAAATGCAGTTTTTACCCTCGGACAAATCAGAAAAATTTACTAAAAATTGTTGCCGATCTTCCGGGTGAATCCGGCTCGACCAAAATTTAGAATCTGCTAACAGTTCTTGGGGTTCGTAGCCAACGATTGCCTTAACGTTGTCGCTAATATAAGTAGTACAAAAATCTCCTGTAGGTGCAGCAGTAAAAATTACTGCCGGATTAGAAGCCAGTAAAAATTGCAGGCGTTCTTTTAACTGCTGAAATTCCATTTCTGCCCGCTTGCGATAACTGATATCTTCGATCGCCCCCATACTGTAAAGAGGAATTCCCTCGCGGTTCCGGATCAGCGTCACCGTCAAGTTAGCCCACATCAGCTCGCCATTCTTCTTAATCAAGCGTTTTTCGATCCCGAAGCGAGAAATATTACCCTCGACCAACTGCTTGACTTGCTCCACATCTGCTTGTAAATCTTCTGGATGCGTGAGTTCAGTAAAAGTCATGGTCGCCAACTCCGAATCGCTGTAGCCCAACATCTGGCGGTGAGCTTCATTCACTTTGATAGTGCGGTAGTCGCGCACGCTTGTCAAACCGATCGCGATCGGAGCATCGTCAAATAAGTTGCGAAACTTTTCCTCGCTTTTTTGGAGTGCAGCTTCTGCCTGTTTGCGAGCGGTAATGTCTCGGGCGACCCACATCACCCGCTCAAATTCCAGCGGCGAAATAGTGGCATCAAACCAAAATAACTTGGAGCCAATTTCCATCCTGTATTCAACTCTGTGGGTTTGGCCGGATGCCAATGTTTGGCGAATGTGACCCAGGGCAAAATTAGCTTCGGCTTCTGGAAAGATTTCGGCGAGGGTTTTTCCCAGCACTTCATTAGCCGGTTTGTACAGCAGTTCGGGAGCCGTGGGGGCTATTTTGAGGTAGCGGCCGGTTGCGTCGAAAACCAGCACGATATCCGTCATGGCATTAAACAGCGCCAGCAGTTCTGCTTCGGAGTTTTGGAGTTTTTCTTCGGTCAATTTGCGATCCGTAATCTCGGTGTCAGTGCCAGTCAGGCGCAAGGCCTTGCCGGAAGCCGATCGGATCGCGCTGCCGCGGGCAAGTATCCAGCAGGTACTCCCGTCTTTGCGCAGCATCCGGTGTTCTACTTCATAAATTTCTGTCACACCTTCTAGATAAGCCTTTACTGCTTCCTCGACTGCAACTCGATCGTCGGGATGAACGCGAGACACCCAATTTTCCATGCGGTTGGGAATCTCTGCATCCTGATAGCCCAACAAAGCTTTCAAAGACGGAGCAATGTAGATTTCGTCGGTTTCCAAATTCCAGTCCCAAACACCCACTTTGCCAGCCGATACTGCCAGTTCGTACCATTGAGTCCGCTGCTGGACTCGTCGTTCTAACTCTGCATTGAGCTGTTGCAAAGCGATTTCTGCTTGTTTGCGCTCCGTGACATCGCGGCCTGCTGCTTGATACTCGACGATTTCTCCGCTCTGGTTGAATATAGCCCGATCGATCCACTGCTGCCAGCGAATTTCCCCGCTCGGCAAAATGACTCGGTGTTCGCACGTAAAAACAGGCTTGTCGGGAGACACACAAGTATAGTGCTCTTGAAAAAGTTCTCGGTCTGGTTCTGGGATCAGCGTCATGAAGCTGTTGCCGAGCAAGTCTTCTGGTTGCAAGCCGAAATAACGGCAGTAAGCTTGATTGACAAATGTGATTTTACCGTCGGGGAGGTAGCGGCAAATCAGTTCGGTTTGGTCTTCCACAATTGCCCGGTAGCGCGCCTCGCTCTGCTGCAGGGCATTTTCGGCATTTTTGCGATCGCTGACTTGTTTGGCGATTTCTGACTGGTTTTCTAATATTTCACACTGTTTTTGCTGAAGTTTGACAAATTTTTGCTGCAACTTTTTGACTCGCCTGTAAATTTCTCGGCGTATTTTTTTTTCGCTGACTAAACCTACGGGCTGACCCCGTTCGTCCACAATTGGCAAGCAATCGATCGAGTGTTGACAAAATAGCTTAAATGTGGTAGAAATATCTCTAAATTCTGATTCTTTTAAGAAAATGAAATTCCGCGTCATGGCATCGGCAACTTTCATTGTTTGCCATCCAGATTCGGAGGCGACTAAGTTCAGCACATCTTCCGGGCTTAGCAGTCCGACTAGCTGATTTTCATCGACAACTAAGACGCAACTAATCGAGGCTTTTACCCTTTCGTTTGAGTGCGGCGGTGAATTAGGTAGCGGACAAGGGTTTCTCGCCCCACGCATCAGGGCGATCGCATCCCCGAGGGAAGTAGAGGGCGCAACCGTCACAGGGTGGCGATCCACAACTTCGTCGGGCGATCGTAAATTTGCGGGCAAATTAGCAAGTTGCATCAGTCTTGGCGAAAAAGTATTGCTAATTAACTTTAGCAACACTTTTTGTCATCAGCTAGAGGACTGATGACTGATGAGTTATAACAGACATTATTTTTTCCGAAGTAGAATATAAGTTTTCATTTCCCCTTTGCCTTTAACTTCAATAATTCCCCGCTCCTGAAACAAATATTTGTCTGCCAGTAACTTATAAGTAGTTTCGCTGACTTGAATCCGCCAAGGCAAACCCTGAGATTCCATGCGGGAAGCAATATTTACCGTGTCGCCCCACAAATCGTAAATAAACTTCTTAATGCCAATTACTCCGGCAACAACCGGGCCGCTGTGAATGCCAATGCGTATGCTAAAATATTTATTATGGCTAGTATTAAATCGGGCTATTTCTGCTTGCATATCTAGGGCCATTTGGGCGATATCCTCTGCGTGGTCGGCGCTGGGTTCCGGTAGTCCTCCTACCGCCATGTATGCGTCGCCGATAGTCTTAATTTTTTCTAACCCGTGCTGTTGGCACAAAATGTCGAATCCTGAGAAAATCTGATTGAGGATCTCCACGAGTTCGATCGGATTCATGACGGCAGACAAAGCAGTAAACCCTACAATGTCGGCGAATAAAACAGTCACTTCCGGAAAGTATTCGGCAATAGTAGTTTCGTTTTGTTTGAGGCGTTCTGCTATTGCTTGCGGCAAAATATTTAGCAGCAGCTTTTCGGATTTTTCTTGTTCTTCCCGCAAAGCATCTTCTGCTTGCTTCCGTTCCGTAATGTCGTGGTAACTCCAGACTCTGCCGATAATTTCATCTCCCAGCCGCTGCGGTTGCGAATAGCGTTCAAAAAATCTGCCGTCTTGAAATTCCAATAAGTCGTAACTTTCGGCTTCTGGCTGCTCGTAAAGCGATTCTATTCTTGCTTGAAATGCTTGAGGGTCTTTGAGTTGTTTCAGAAAAAAAGCGTTCATTGTGGCGTCATCTCGCAGTGCCATCACTTCGTTAGGTATGCGCCACATTTCCACAAATTCTCGATTGAAAGTGACTATTTTTCCGCTCCTGTCAATAGCTAAAATACCGTCCGCAGTAGAATCAAAAGTTGCTTGCAGCAGGGATATAGATTTGGCTAGGGCGTCTTCGGCCATCTTTCGAGCCGTAATGTCTCGCAAAATAGCGCGAATCGCTACTAGCGAACCTTCGGCAAATTTACAGCTTATGCTGCCTTCCAGCCAAATTTGTTCGTGATGTTTAGTAATAAATATTGCTTGAATAGAGTCTGGATACAACGTCTTTTTATTTACGGTCTTTTTGGTAATAGCTTGATAGAATATGTCCAGAGACTCTTGAGAACTGTTGGGATGAATGATATCAAAAACAGTCATTTGAGCAATTTCTGCTTCGCTGTAGCCCAGAGTTTCCCGCCAAGCCCGATTAACATACAAAAAATGACCGTCTGCTCCAATACTTTGAATTAAGTCAGTAGCATTTTCAAATAAGTCTCGCAGTTGTTCTTCACTTTCCCGCAAAGCTATTTCCGCTTGCTTTCGCTTGATAAATTGACCGACTTGGCTACCGATTGTTGCCATTGTCTGGAGCAATTCTTCATCGAAACACTGCACTTCCAGGCTAAAGAAAGTCATCACCCCCAAGACAGACCGGGCAGAATTTTCCGGCTCGTAGTCGCCCAAAATCGGGAAGCCAAAAGCTCCGTGCAGTCCTTCTTGGGCGGCGATTTCTCGGCGTAGAAACCCGTCGCTTTCTGTGACATCTGCAATCCACTGAGAGGAACCGCTGGCCCAAACGAGACCGGGCAATCCTTCGCCAAAGGCACAGGTCATTGTTTCGGCAAATTCGGCAAATTTGGGGATGGAAACTGAGCGTTTTTTCCAACTGGCGACGCACCGCAGCAAATTGGGGTCGGAAACAGCATTTATTCTGTTACTTCCTGACAGCAGTTTTTCCCCAGCTTCCGGCATCCAAAGTTCACCGGTATCCCATCCCAAACTGTTGCAAATTACGGGAATAATTGCTGCTAGAGCTTTTTTGATTGTTTCGGATGCCGACAGGATGCGAGTGGTGACGTACTGAGCTATTTTTCGCTTGCTCGCTCGCTGTCTGTCTGTAACGTCGCGACCGATGTACACGAAATCTTGGACGGCGGCCCAAGAGCCAGAAATGCCTGTAATGTCAGCCGGAATCGCAGTACAGGAAAAGGCAACTGTTAGCTTTTCTCCGGTTTTTGCCGTGCAAATTACTTCGGCGTTAGTTTGCGATTGCTGAGGTCCCTCTTGGCTGACTGCTGGCAAAGAGGAGCCCACAGCAGCAAGAGCATCTATTTGCTGGCCGACTAATTCCGATTCGCTGTAACCGAACAAATCTTGAGCCGCTTGATTGACTTTTTTAATTTTTCCCGTGGCCGTTGTTACCAACAAAACTTCTGCCATTGAAGTAATAATTTTTTCCACATAATTATTAGTAGCCGCTAAGGTAGTCAACAAAATATTCATTTCATTGGTAGCTTGGACTAGAGTTTGTTCCAAACCCATCCTGTCGGTTACATCTTCAAAAAATATAATTAATCTCTGATAATTATCGTCATTGCTGAACTCGACGATATACATATCAAAATAAAGCTGCAAGCCATTTTCTAATACCCGCGCGATTGCTTTTAATTCAAAATTGGGCAAACGTCTTTCAAAAATATCGATTAAAATTTCTTCAGTTCCCACCAATTCTGGAAAGGGAATGCGGACATCGTTGCCGGCGACTACTTCCTCGGGACTATCGGCAAACCGCTGCACTTTGAGAGAGATTTCTTGGATTAAAAAGTCTTTATCCAGTGCTAGGTACTCCAAGTGGTGGGGAACTAACAGTTTTTTTAATAAGGTTTTCATGTGATATTGGTAGTATTGAATGCGCCCTCGGTTGTACCGAGTTATCTGAAATTAATCTATTTATCTCTGTTTGTAAAATGGAATTTTGACTACAAAGGTAGTGCCTAACCCTGTGTCGCTGGAAAATTCGATTTTACCTCCGTGCAAGTCTACACACAGCTTCACTATGGATAAACCCAGTCCTGTACCTGGTATTTTTCCGACATTTTGCGCTCGGTAATAAGATTCAAAGAGTTGTTCTTTGTCTTCGATGGGAATGCCAATGCCTGCGTCTTTAATTTGAAATTTAGCTTCTTCATTGTCACAATTTAATTCAAAATAAATATTGCTGTCGATCGGCGAATATTTGACAGCATTTGACAGCAAATTTGTCAAGATGTGCCGCAGCAATTTTGCATCGAGTGCGGGCCAGTGTTGCGTTTCCTCCGACTCGTTCTCTATTTTTTTTCCCGGCGCAACTAATTCTGGGCAAATAAAGTTAATTCTATGATTTTTTCCGTAACTAATTTTAATTGATTCTACTAACTCGCTGCAAAATTTTTGTAAGTCAACTGGTGCGGGATTGAATTCGAGTTTTCCGGCTTCGGCGCTGCTGAGCAACCGCATATCATCTAATAGCTGAGCCATGTGTTTAGATGCTGATTTAACGTGTTGGAGGTATTCTTTTTTTTCCGCGTGGGTAATTTCGTCGCCGTAGTCTTGGAGGATTTTAGTAGCAAATAATACTGTACTTAAAGGATTGCCGAATTCGTGAGCGAGCATTGAGAAAAAACGAGATTTTACCTGTCTGAGTTCTTGCTCTTTTGCCAAAGAGCGGCGAATTTCTATTTCTTGTTGCTTGCGTTCTGTGATGTCCCTGCCGATATAGATGAAATCGTAAAGTTCCTGTAATTCTGTCTGAATTGCCGAACAGGAAAATTCTACCCAAATTTCTTCTCCTGCTTTAGTAGTGCAGATTACTTGCAGTTCTCTGAGCAGCTCTTGATGAGACAAAATATAGCGGTGGCGAGCTTGGTAAAGTAATTTTTCTTCGACTACTATTATGGAGAGGGGGTGGCCGATCAATTCGGCTTCGCTGTACCCAAATAAGGATTTTGCTGATTGATTGACTGTTTTGATAGTTCCTAATGTTGTTGTCACCAACAAAGCATCGCCCATCGAACTAATAACTTTATCTATATAATCTTTAGAAGCGGCTAAGGCGCTCACCAAAAGATTAGCTTCATTCGCCCTTTGAATCAACGATTGCTTCATCACCATCTTTTCGGTGGCATCTTCAATCAAAATTAGCAATTTACTTGGCACATCTTCTTGTTCGCCTTCATGTTCAATAGCCAACATATCAAAGTATAAAGGGCGGTTGGGATCGGCAAATCGAGCGATACCTTTGAGTTCAAAACTCGGCAGCCGTCCCATAATGATAGACATGAGGATATTTTCTATGCCAATCAATTCGGGAAAACTGATGCGAGCATCTGCACCGGGTATGGCATCGACCGGAGTATCGGCATAATGGTGGAGTTCGGCGGAGGTTTCCTGAATAATGAAATTGTGATTTACTAACAAATACTCTGTTTGCCGTGGCTCCAACAGCTTTTTCAAAAGGGGGTTCATACTTGTTCTACCATTGTGTAAGCTAGTTTATAGAAGATTTCGTCAACGTCTTTGCCTGTTTTAGCAGATGTCGCGTAAACTGCTATTACTTTGTCTTGACCTATCGAATGGGATATTTCCACTAGCAGCGCCAATTTTTCCTCGTCAATCAAGTCTACTTTGTTCAAAGCGACGATTATTGACCCTTTAGGATTGACTGAAGAAAAAAGCTGAATGTGTTCGGAGATTCGCTCAACTGTTTCGGAGCGGCTGACATCGGCAACGATTAAAACGCCGCTAGCTCCCTGCAAGTAAGTCGGTGCTATTCCTTTGAATTTTGTATGCCCTTCTAAGTCCCAAATTAGCAACTGTGCAGTCACGTTTTCCCGCTGTTTTACGCCTTCTAATTCTACGCTTTTGCGGGAAATTTTTACTCCCACAGTGGACAGGTACTGGTCGCTGAATTGCCGATCGACAAAACGGCGGATCAGGCTGGTTTTGCCGACGCCAAAGTCGCCGATCATGCACATTTTTTTAGATATAGTAACTGACATAATTATTTACTGTTTGCGGTCTTGGTTGTTGGTTCAAATAGCACGCATCTGCTTAAAAGTAGCGGTTGATTGGGTTCCAAGCCGGGAGGAGGATTTGGGCTGCCGACCGTTTGGAGGCGCTTCGGGTCAGCACCTTGTCGCACTAAAGCATCTCGCACTGCTGCGGCACGCTTGAGCGACAACTGTTGATTTGTCACAACTTCTCCAGTTCGATCGCTGTGCCCAATTATCTTAATATGTTTTTGAGGATATCGAGCCATGAATTTTTTGACACTGGCGATGGTTTCTCCGTATGTAGAGTCTAATGTTGCCGTTCCTGGCTGGAAGTAGATGCGGGTTGTAATTTTAAGAGGCTCTAATTTAACTGTGCTAATCACCGATTGAACACCGGGAATTTGCTTCAGGGACTGAGCTATTTTCTGTGCATCTGCACCGTCTCTAACTGTACCCTCTACAGTCACTTTGCGGTCGCCGTACCGAGTAGAAATTAAAACGCCCTCTCTCTGGTTCAAAACAGCGGTAATCCGCTGCACCTCGGCCGCCGTCAAAACTGGATCTGGGGGGACATCTACAGCTATAATCCTATTATCTAATTGCAATTTCGGTGCAGTTGATGCGGCTATTTTTTCGGCTTGTGCCCGCAATTCTTGATTTGGCAACTTACCGGTTAGCTTTAAAGTTTTGCCATCAACTGCAACATCTAAGCGGTAAACTGCTAATTCGGGAGTGGATGCTAAAGCTGCGATGGCATTTGCTTCGAGGCGGCGCTCAACGCTGCTGCGGTACTGATAAATTCCCCAAGGTACTAAGATTAAGCTCAGGGCGGCTAAACTGATAACGGCTAGGGCGATCGGAGGTTTGGTTGATTTTTCCGTTTGCAGGGGGTCGAATAAAGTTTTTATGTACGGGTGCAGCGACTCGGGTATAGTACCGGGGTCGCCGTTAAACTCGTGAATTACTTTAGCGTAATTAAGGATGAGATTACTAACTGTTTGCCGCAGTTTGTTGATGAACGACTGTGGCGGTTCTCCTTTGATCACGACTGCCATGTAGCAATAACCCGCTACTTCTAGCAGGATTTTTGAGTCGCCGTATTCAATTTGATTGAGTTCGGAAACTTCTCCGGGCTGCACGATGCACTCGTTAACAAAGCTGCGAATAGCTGTGAGCATTCCTGCTACCATTTCTGATTCTAACTGGTAGCTTTCTGAATTTTGAAATTCGGAAATTATCAAGCCTGATGCTTTGTGAATTAAGAATGCTGCTTGGATGGTAAAGGGTACTGATTCTTTGAGGATTAATTCGGCTTCGGAGACTCCTTGTACTTTGGAGCGAATTTTGCGCTGAACTCCTTCGACGCTGAGGGCATTTGATACTTTTTCATTGATTGTCTTGATAGCTTCTGCCATGTATCTGGAAATAGTATTGCCAATTACGGGATAGAGGGCATCGACCATTGCGTCTCGTTCGAGTTCAATTTGGGCTGTAATCGCTTTGCCCATTTCCGGGGCGAGGGCCTGGGCGATCGACTCTTGGTCGAGGCGAATTTGCTCTTTAATTGCCAGACCGATTTCTGGGGCGATCGCCTTAGCAATATCCGCTGGCGAATTCACTATTTGTTGAGCAAGTGCCTCGGGAAGCAGCTCAGCTATTGCCGCACTCATTGCCGACTTGTTTTCCTGAGTTTTTGCCCTAATCACTTCGTCAATAATTGGCCCGATCGCCTTGACAACTTCTTCTCTGGAATCGGCAATTTTGCGGCTGAGAATTTCTGCGATCCAAGGCAACATCAACTGAATCAACTCTTGGGGATCGTAGATTTGGTGCTCCAATTTTCCTAATTTATCGTCGATTTTTGCCATCAGGTGGCGCACCCCCGGCAAGTCGTTTTCTGCCAGCAGATTTTTGACTTGCTCGATATCTGATATTTTTGAGCCGAAAATCAGATTTTGCAGCGTTTCCATCGCGCTGTCGGCTTGATTTAAGTCTTGTTTAATTTGACCTAATATTTCTGTCGGCTGTTCTAGTACGTTTGGGATTTCTATAGCCGAAGCCATCGCAGCATCTAAATATCCAGTTTCTGGTGGATTTGAGACTGGGGAAACTATGGGGTTATGGGGAATTACCGAGAATTTTGACTCTGTTTCGGGAGGGGAAACATCCTGTAAATGCCGATCGAACCGCTGGGATTTTTGAGCCTGTACTTCCTGTAGAGAATCTTCCATTGTCAAGTTAGACAATTCTTGGAGTGGCTCTGATTTCTCCTCCAAATCCGGCTGGGCGATCGCTGAAACATCTATAGTTTTAGCGGAGGAATAGTTTCTTTCGAGTTCTGAAATGTTGAGTTTTTGAGTAGCGAATAGCAAACTTTTGAACTTATCTTTAACATCCCAAGAATCGCCAGACTCAGGTTCGCGATCGCCAGTTTCGGGTACACTCGCTGCAACTTCCTCTTGCTTTTCTGAAGAAATACCTAACAAATCCATCAACCCGCCGAGATCCCCAGCTCGATCGTTTTCGCTGCTGCTGTCACCTTCGGGCTCTGCATTTTGCTGGTTTGAACCAGCAATAATTTTGAGATCGAGTAACAGATTCAGCAAGGGTTCTAGCTGGGTTGCTGCACCGGCAGCGGACTCGTCAGGTTGAGAAACAAAACCCTCTAACTCATCTTCGTCAGCCGGATTTTCTTTCGGTAAAGCCATGCGTTATTATCCGTGATTGTGGCGCTCCGGCAACAGAAATTCGGTATTTAACTTATTATCCGCAACGCCTTTAAGTTCGGGTACAAATTCTGTTCCTTTGAGCCTCATGCCAAGTTCAAACAGAATTTCTGCCATATCGTCTCTAGAAACTTTAACATCTCTGAGCATGGAAAAGCGGCGATCTAGTTCTTCAAAAACCTGTGTTTTCAAAGTGCGGGTTTCTTCAGATAGTCGCTCTCTGGTTTGGGAGAGTTCGTCGCGAAGCGAACTGGTTTGATTGTCTATAGCTTCGTCGAGGGCTTCCATGCTGCTGGAGAATTTGCGGTTAACGCGATCGACTTGCTGACGGATGTCTGCGCTTTCTTCTTGGGTGTTTGAGGTGAGCGATTTAACTTTCTTTTCTAACGAATCAACTGCAGCTCTCATTTCTCCTGAAAGAACTGTTTTTACTTGTTCGATGCGAGTTTGCATATCTTGCTGCATCATCGACAAGTCGGAATCTATTTTATCGAAGCGATTGTCGTATTCTCTAAGCTGCGCTCCGAAAATTATATCCCGGATCTGGTCGATATTTCCCAGCCGTTCGCGCATTTCTTCTTTAGTTATTTCTGCCATACTTGTACCTGGAATCTCCGGAAATTGTGAGTTTAAGAACTATGCTAGTGATTTACTACCGTTGTTGGTGGCACTAGCTTTTTTGAGTGGGCGGGCTTTTATTTTTTGAACTCTAACCCTTGCGTCGGGGATGGGATTTTTTAGGGTCTTGACTCTAAATATCCTGAGATTCAAATTTTTGAGCCTGGTCTTGTCACCAAAAATGGCGGTTGGCTATCCTTGGCTTGCAGCAAGCTCATAGAAGCGTAGATTTTGCTGCTATACAGCACAGCGGGGTAGGTTTTAATGTCTTGAGTGACATCCTCAATGATATCGCATCTTGACAGTGCCTCATACCACAGCGCTTGAGTTCCGGCAAAAAGCGGGCGGGCTTGCTCCACGTCCCATTATATATAATATATAACTCAAAAGCTGCACCGATCGCTCGCCCAGCGGCTCCGAGGGATGGATCTAGCCTTTGAGCAGAAAGCACTTATACAGTCGAACTCTGCCCCTCTCTCCCCCTTTTCCCTGTCCTGCTGCGATCGCCCTATAAAAATTCATAGGGCCCGATCGACAGCGACCAGACCCAATAATATGAGAGCTTTGTTTTTTCTAACAAACGAAATGTGTTTCCGGTGGAGAACTTTTACTTACTAGGGTGTACAACTTGTCCAGCTTTACTTTTAATCGCAACTACAACTAAGTCTGACTCGATTGCGGTTTGGCTTGACTGCTCGATCGGCAGTTCGCCACTATTCCAAGTTGTGTTCGGTTAATTTCTGCTGCGCCTGGGAATCTAGACCGGAGACACCATGTCTATATCCTCGAACTTTGTTTCTAAATATAGCGACCTCCTTTCTCTTCCTGTCCCGGTGTCTATTATTAAGTTAGCACGAGCTTTCCGAGCAGTAAAGCACAATTTGCAAAACTTGATAGCTCTTTACATTACTAAGTATAATGATATGAATATCCAAATAGATGTAAGTTAGCACTCACGCACTCGCCCACAAAGAAACCGGGTTTTTTCACCGAGATTGAGGATTTACAGCCCGTGTATTTTGGTTTAAAAACCCGGTTTCTGGACACCCGTGCAAAAGTCCTATAAATTCTATTGTTGCTACATCTTTACATACTTAACAGTTCTTGTCATGACTATTTCTCCTAAGTTTCTCAGTGGCAGCCAAATCCGCCAAACATTCCTCGACTTTTATGCCCAGCGGGGACATAAGATATTGCCGAGTGCTTCTTTGGTGCCCGAAGATCCGACAGTGTTGCTGACGATCGCCGGAATGCTGCAATTCAAGCCGATATTTCTCGGACAGCGCACCGCCGAATCACCGCGCGCCACGACTTCTCAAAAGTGCATCCGCACCAACGACATCGAAAACGTCGGCCGCACCGCCCGCCACCACACGTTTTTTGAGATGTTGGGCAACTTCAGTTTCGGGGATTATTTCAAGAAACAGGCGATCGCCTGGGCGTGGGAACTTTCCACGGAAGTTTTCGGCTTACCAGCATCCAATTTGGTTGTTAGCGTTTTCCGAGATGATGACGAAGCTTTTGCGATTTGGCGCGATGAAATTGGCATTCCGGGCGATCGGATTCAGCGCATGGGAGAAGATGACAATTTCTGGGAATCCGGCCCGACTGGCCCCTGCGGCCCGTGTTCGGAGATTTACTATGATTTCTACCCAGAGAGAGGCGACAAGATTGACCTCGAAGATGATACCAGGTTTATTGAATTCTACAACCTGGTTTTCATGCAGTACAATAAAGATGCAGAGGGCAATTTAACACCGCTGCAAAATCAAAATATTGATACTGGCTTGGGACTGGAACGGATGGCGCAAATCCTCCAGAAAGTCCCCAATAATTACGAAACAGATTTGATTTTTCCGATCGTGCAATCGGCAGCAAAAATTGCCGGGATTGATTACCACAATAGCGATGAGAAAGTCAAGGTTTCGCTGAAAGTAATTGGCGATCACATTCGGGCTGTGGTGCACATGATTGCGGACGAAATTCGCGCGTCGAATGTTGGTCGGGGTTACATTTTGCGCCGTTTGATTCGCCGCGTAGTGCGCCACGGGCGGCTGATTGGAATTCAGGGCGAATTTACGGTGCGGGTTGCTGAAAGTGCGATCGGCCTTTCGGAAGCAGCTTATCCGAATGTGCGGCGGCGGGAAGCTCAAATTAAGGCGGAATTGGCAAGGGAAGAGGCGCAGTTTCTCAAGACTTTGGAACGCGGAGAGAAGCTGCTGGAGGAAATTGTCAAAAAAGCTCTTGTGGAACAGGCGTCTCGCCTGTCGGTTTCTGGGGGCGGGCAAGATGCCCACCCCACAGTAGAGATTTCTGGTCAAGATGCTTTCACTCTTTACGATACCTACGGTTTCCCCTTAGAACTGACTCAAGAAATTGCTGAGGAACAGGGGATTTCTGTGGATTTGGAAGGATTTGAAAGGGCGATGAAGGAACAGCAAACTCGCGCTAAAGATGCTCGCCAAACAATCGATTTGACGGTGCAGGGTTCTTTGGATAAGTTGGCTGAAACTATCCAGGGAACTGAGTTTGTCGGTTATGCTGAATTGTCGAGTTTAGCTGAGGTGGAAGTTATCTTGGTTGACGGCAAATCTGTGGAAGAAGCAGCCGCAGGCACTGAGGTACAAGTTGTTTTGAACCAAACGCCGTTTTATGCAGAATCCGGCGGACAAATTGGGGATAAAGGTTATTTGAAAAGCGGAGATAATGGTGATGGTTTGTTGGTAAGAGTTGATGATGTGAAGAAGGAATCAGATTTCTTCGTGCATTTCGGCTTGGTGGAACGGGGAACCCTGAGAGTTGGCGATAGTATTACTGCGAAAATTGACAATAGCGGTCGCCGCCGAATTCAGGCTAACCACACAGCAACTCACTTATTACAATCAGCTTTGCGGAAAATTGTAGACGATTCGATTTCGCAAGCTGGTTCGCTGGTATCGTCAGAGAGATTGCGGTTTGATTTCAATTCTCCGCGCGCTGTCACAGCAGAAGAGTTGCAGAAAATTGAGGATTTAGTTAATAGTTGGATTGCTGAGGCGCACGCTGCGGTCGTTGCAGAAATGCCGATCGCCCTTGCGAGAGAAAAAGGCGCGACTGCGATGTTTGGCGAGAAGTACGGCGACGTGGTGCGGGTTATCGATTTTCCCGGCGTTTCGATGGAATTGTGCGGCGGGACTCACGTCAGCAATACCGCAGAAATCGGGCTGTTTAAGATTGTTTCCGAAGCGGGGGTAGCGGCGGGAACTCGCAGGATTGAAGCGGTTTCCGGTCAAGCTGTTTTGGACTATTTGAACGTGCGGGATAAGGTAGTGCGCGATTTGGGCGATCGATTTAAGGCGAAGCCTGAAGAATTGCCGAACCGGATTACTAATTTGCAGAATGAGTTGAAGGATACTCAGAAACATTTGGCTGCTGTGAAGTCGGAATTGGCGATCGCGAAATCCGACCAGTTGCTGAGTGCGGCTGAGGATGTCGGCGAATTCAAAATCATTGTAGCTCAATTGGGAGATGTGGATACAGAAGCGCTGAAAACTGCGGCGGAAAGATTGCAGCAAAAATTAGGAAATGCTGCGGTTGTTTTGGCCTCAATTCCTGAACCGGACAAGGTAAGTTTGGTGGCTGCTTTTAGTCCAGAAGTTAATAAGAAAGGATTGCAAGCTGGCAAGTTTATCGGGGGAATTGCTCAAATTTGCGGCGGAAAAGGCGGCGGGCGTCCGAATTTGGCGCAGGCTGGGGGACGCGATGCAAGTAAGTTGCAGTCAGCGCTGGAAAGTGCTCGCAGTTTGTTAGTTGAAGGGTTGGGTTAATTACTCGGATCGGGTGATTTCGGGGAAACTGTAGGGGCGGGTTTTACCAACCATAATTGCCAATTATCGACAATCTGATAAACCCGCCCCCACCCAACCATAAATTACAATGTACATGGTGCTCGTAGGGGCGGGTTCACCAACCATAATCGTCAATAATCGACAATCTCGAAAACCCGCCCCCACCCAACGAAAAATACCAACCTACATTTTCCGATGCGATGCAAATTCCAGGTTGATGTGAGTTATCGGTGGTGGAGGGCGGGTCGATCTAGATTGTTGGTATTCGTTAGATATGGTTGGTAAAACCCGCCCCCACAACATCTGGGTAAAGGTATTGTGCAAAAATCCCGGGTTTTTCCCCCCAACAAATGTAAAATATCTCAAACATAGGTAGTCCAATGAACGAAAAACAAATTTATCTCGTCCTGATCCAATCCCTCCTCAACTCCCCTGAAGACGAACAAATCGCTATCCTGCAAAACAATCTCGAACTAATCGACGATAAGTTCACCTCAGTTTTGCGCGAGTGGGCAACTCAAACTCTGGCAGAAATGGAGTCAGAGGCAGCTACAAACCTTACTATTAATATTATTATGTTCAGTAACTTGATTCAACAGTTTCCGCGGGGCAGCAAAAGCAGGAATATGGAAATTGCCATTGCCGGCTATGAGGTGGGACTGCAAATTTTTAAGCGAGATGCTTATGCCAAAAATTGGGCAGGTCTTCAAAATAATTTGGCGGCTGCTTACCGTAACAGAATCAAAGGAGAACGGGGTGAGAATATCGAACAGGCGATCGCCTTTTTTGAAGCAGCTTTACAAGTTTACACCCGCGCTGCTTTTCCGCAAGATTGGGCGATGACTCAAAATAATTTGGCAAATGCTTACCGTAACAGAATTAAAGGAGAACGGGGTGAGAATATCGAACAGGCGATCGCCTTTTTTGAAGCTGCTTTACAAGTTTACACCCGCGATGCTTTTCCGCAAGATTGGGCGATGATTCAAAATAATTTGGCAAATGCTTACTATAGCAGAATTAAGGGAGAACGGGGTGAGAATATCGAACAGGCGATCGCCTTTTATCAAGCAGCTAGTGAAATTTACACCCGCGCGGCTTTCCCGCAACAATGGGCTGGTACTCAAACTAATTTGGCAAATGCTTACAAAGATAGAATCAAAGGAGAACGGGGTGAGAATATCAAACAGGCGATCGCATTTTATCAAGCAGCTAGTGAAGTTTACACCCGCGATGCTTTTCCGCAAGATTGGGCGATGATTCAAAATAGTTTGGCGGCTGCTTACAGTGACAGAATCAAGGGATAGCGGGGTGAGAATGTAGAAAAGGCGATCGCATTTTTTGAAGCAGCTTTACAAGTTTATACCCGCCCTGCTTTCCCGCAAGATTGGGGGATGATTCAAAATAGTTTGGCGGCTGCTTGCAGTGACAGGCTCAAAGGTGAACGGGGTGAGGAGCTCGGCGAATTCAAAATCATTGTAGCTCAATTGGGAGATTTGGATGCAGAAGCGCTGAAAACTGCGGCCCAAAGATTGCAGCAAAAATTAGGAAATGCTGCGGTTGTTTTGGCATCAATTCCTGAACCGGATCAGGTAAGTTTGGTGGCTGCTTTTAGTCCCCAAGTCAATAAAAAAGGATTGCAAGCTGGCAAGTTTATCGGGGGAATTGCTCAAATTTGCGGCGGAAAAGGCGGCGGGCGACCGAATTTGGCGCAAGCTGGGGGACGCGATGCAAGTAAGTTGCAGTCAGCGTTGGAAAGTGCTCGCAATTTGTTAGTTGAAGGGTTGGGTTAATTACTCGGATCGGGTGATTTAGGGGAAACTGTAGATACTGTCTTGACCTGTAAAGGGGTAGCGTTCAAATAATTGGGGTCGAAAGCCTTTTGGGGTTTTAAAATCCCAAAAGCCCAATGTACCAACTTCCGATATCATTGCACCAATCACCTGCATTTTGACCTGGACACGACCCAATAATCGCACAGCGAGTCGCTTTCAGTAACGGGTTGCAGGGCATCGCCACTACCTCCGGCATATACAACGCCTTTTTTCGTCGGACGTTTCCGGTATCAGACAAACGAGTTTTGCCTTGAACCGAAGTTCCAGAACTCCGTTCGCGCTTGAGTTAGACCAGCATAGGCTGCTAATTGACGAGCATTATCGCAAGTTGATAATTAGCAGCCCGCGTCAAGGTGGGATCGACGCACTTACGTCATCCTAGCTGTCTGCAATCGATCGATTTCAAGATTTATTGTCGATTGCGGTTAAAAAGCATGACTGTCGAACGATCGCAGGCAACGAATTTTCAAGGGTTTGATTGCCTTCTTCGCCACCTTGACGCGGGCTGGTTGATAATGAGCTAGAGTTTCCGTCCCCTTGCGGGGAAGTGATTAACCAAAGCTACAACGGTTTATGGAAATTTGGGTGCTGACACAATTGGTTTCCGTCCCCTTGCGGGGAAGTGATTAACCAAAGTCGAGGAAACGATCATGGCTAACACAGTAAATGGTTTCCGTCCCCTTGCGGGGAAGTGATTAACCAAAGTTGTTCTTGGTGTTTCTGGCGCTTTTGCTCAAGAAGTTTCCGTCCCCTTGCGGGGAAGTGATTAACCAAAGAATTTGACACATCAAGGAGAAATCAAATCATGAAACGTTTCCGTCCCCTTGCGGGGAAGTGATTAACCAAAGGAGCTCAAGTAATAGACGGGAAAAGGTACTGGATATATTGTTTCCGTCCCCTTGCGGGGAAGTGATTAACCAAAGAGCCAATTTGCATAGTCAAGTTACCCCCCGGGAAAGTTTCCGTCCCCTTGCGGGGCAGTGATTAACCAAACCAAATTCTAACCCTCTTTTGTCACTCTAGGCAGATGAAAAATTAAAATCAGGGATGTTAAAGTTTTGAAAAATTGGACGAGTTAGATTATTGACAAGCATTTGAAGTTGAAAAAATCCTTCAGATAACTTAGGAATCGTAAAGACTTGTAAC